>SLQI01000189.1 GCA_007131535.1 Balneolales bacterium
AGTCACCCATAGGTGCAAATACAACATCCGGATTATACAGTCTCTGATAGAGGGCGAAATCCCAAGAAATATTGGTGTCCCCCATATGATAAAGCGTCAGATCATTATGAAAATCTAACACAAGGCCGGCGGGATCACCGGCATACTGCCCGCCGAAAGATGCACTGTGATTGGCATTAGTCAAATATACCGTAACATCATCAACGGTAAGCGAGCCGCCCTTGTTCAATTCCAGAGCTTGATCTTCTTTAAGGCCCTTGGTTTTCAGCAGACCGGAGAGCTCTACGATTCCCAACACCTTGCATCCGGTTGCTGATGCTATTTCAAGTGTATCTCCGGTATGATCTTCGTGCCCGTGGGTCAAAAAAATGTAATCAACATGCCCGATTCCGTCAACGGAATTATAGGGAGATGGTGTTTTAGGGTTATGAGTCAGAAACGGATCTAACAAAATAACTTTACCTTTCGGACTTTCGATTCTGAATGCGGAATGTCCAAGCCATTGAGCTTTGATTTTTGTATTCATAGGCCCATGAAATTTAATTGTGGTTTACCAAACTTGATTAAGTAGAAATTGCAGTGTTATAATGGATCTAACAAACATAAGTTGCTAAACAATTTCAGCGCGATGCATTCATTACTCATATGGAGTAAAGCTTTTATATTAACAGAAGAGACGGAGAAAATATGACCGCAGACAAAGTTAAACTACATCCTGTAACCCCGCATCAAAAGCGTATTTTTGAGCTTGCCGATCGCATACGTAACGGAGCGGTTGCCCTGTTGCCGACCGACAGCCAGTATGCATTGGGGTGTGAGTATACCAACAAAAAAGGGCTGGAGCGTATTAGGCAAATCCGCCGTCTTGATGCTGATCATTTGTTTACACTGATTTGCGATTCACTCTCCGGAATTTCCCGTTTCGCCCATTTATCGGATGCTAATTTTAAGCTGATCAAGAGGTTGATTCCCGGCCCGTACACATTCGTATTGCCGGCTACTAAAGAAGTGCCCCGGCTGCTATTACATCCCCGTCGTAAAACTATTGGTTTTCGAGTGCCGGAATACCCAATCTGTGAGAAATTAATTGAAGAACTCGGAAACCCGTTATTGACAACTACCGCACGCATTCCGGATTACCAGGACGGGGAGTTTGCCTCTGTAGACCGGGAAGAGCTCTTCCATAAACTGGAAAAACAGGTGGATGTGATTATTGACAACGAGCAGCCGCTGCATTCCAGTCAAACTACGATTTTAGATTTGACCGGAGATGAGCCTATGGTGCTCAGAAAAGGAATTGGAATGGACCGTCTTGAAGATACTTTATCCCAAATAAATATAGAGTTGCAGGAGTAAGGAGTATAATTTTGGCTGAAAAAAGAGTCGCAATCAATACGGGCGGAGGCGACGCCCCCGGTTTAAACGCTGTAATTCGTGCGGCAACCCTTGCCGGAATCAGCAGAGGTTGGGAGATGTTTGGAATCCGTAACGGTTATCGGTCAATGACGGAAGAAGGTCAGAGGCTTGTACCGCTTGATCGTAAAGCTGTACAGGGAATTACACTGCTTGGTGGTACCATACTTGGAACTGCCAACCGGGGCAATCCCTTTGAAATGCCTTTCAAAAATGAGAAGGGCGAATGGGAGATACGGGATGAAAGTGATCATCTGGTAGAAGAATTCAAAAATCAGAATCTCGATGCTTTGATTGCCATAGGTGGTGATGGTTCAATGCACATTGCCTCAAAGCTAATCAAAAAAGGAATTCCCATTGTCGGTGTTCCCAAAACGATCGATAATGATTTACCTGAAACCGATATTACACTGGGCTTTGATACAGCCCTTTCAACAGCTACAGAGGCTATCGATAAAATCACCACTACGGCTGAAGCCCATGAACGCATCATGGTGGTTGAAGTAATGGGCCGCTACACCGGTTGGATTGCCTTGCATGCCGGTTTATCTTCTACCGCCGATGTTATCCTTATCCCCGAAATACCTTTTGATTTTGAAAACATTGTCGAAAAGATCAGAGAAAGGGCAGAACGAGGTCGCTACTTCACAATGATTGTCGTAGCCGAAGGCGCAGTTGAGAAAAACGGAGAAAGACACGTAATCGGTAAAGCTGTAGGTCAGGCTGAACAGCTCGGCGGAGTAGGTGAGTATGTAGCAAAGAAACTGAATGAGCTCACCGGACAGGAATCGCGCCATGTTGTTTTGGGGCACCTTCAGCGAGGCGGCTCTCCCAGCAGCACCGACAGACTGCTTTCCCTGAGACTTGGTGCTGAAGCAATTCGCGCGGTAAGTGAAGGAGATTTCAATAAACTAATTGTCACCTGCGGGTCTGAACTTAAGCGCATCCCAATAAGCGATATTGCCGGAAAAACCAAATCCGTTCCGCTCGATGGTGATGTCGTGCAAACCGCACGGGATATCGGTATTTGTCTGGGTGATTAAATATCGGTAGATGCGAAAGTGATCAAAAAATCACAAAGTGTTAAGCTGCTATCCGCAGGCTTTTCCTCCAATAACCGTGCTCTGGCTGATCAATAAGGCCTGCCTCGGGCTTCTAAACCAAATTTGACGGATTAATGATAACTGATTAACGAGATCAGAATTTTGATAAGCCGTCGACCGGTCCTTATCAGTCGTCTAACACCTGATCCAATTCTACATGGAAGTGAAGCTTTTTGTCATATAACTCATGGTTCGGATCATCTTGATAACCGAGTTCAGGAGGGATGATAATGGTTCGCTCTCCACCTTCTCGCATGCCCATCATTCCATGGCGCACACCGGGAATCAGGGTTGCCATATTTAAATCCGTAGGAGAGGTACTGCCGTTTGCCCAAGTACTGTCGTGTATTTCCATTTCACCGTTCACAATGGAGCGCATTGTGTACCGGACCAAAACCATATCACGCTCACTTACTTCAAAATTTCCTTCCCCTTCTTCATGAATGTAAATGTTCAGCTCCACTTTCTCTTCGTCTCCGATATCAATGAGTTTGACTTCATGCTGAGCATCTGATGTATCCGGTGCGTCCGGGACTGTAGAATAGTCGGTTTCTTGAAATAAGTCATCCTCATCACAAGCCGTAAAAAAGCCAAGCATAAAAACTAACGAAAGTATAGCGAGCAGTCGGGACATAGAAAGTATAGGATTGGTCATTAGTATGATTCGTAAGTTGGTTAAAAAATCATTCTGGTCAACGAAATAAACAGTCCGTTATGCATTTTTTCCGTTAACGGATGGTGAAAATACATCAATCAGATTGAGAACGCGTTCGGCGTATATACGTTGACCGTAACGTTGCAGGGCGTGGTCTCTTATCTTTTGCGGGCTATATTTGTCATAATTGGATTGTACCGATTCAACAGCTTTTTGTAATTCATCTGTAGCTCCTACCGGTGTCAGGATTCCGCATTCCGGGGTTACAAAATCCTGAGGCCCCCCGCTCCGGGTAGCGACTACCGGCCGCCCAAGGCTCATCATCTCCAGAATAGCCATACCGAACGTTTCGATGTGGCTGGTTGAAATCAAAGCGTGATGAGATTGCATTAACG
This sequence comes from Balneolales bacterium, assembly GCA_007131535.1. Lineage (GTDB taxonomy): Bacteria > Bacteroidota > Rhodothermia > Balneolales > Natronogracilivirgulaceae > SLJN01. The sequence continues at coordinate 3,567 of SLQI01000189.1, forward strand.
CAACCATCTCCTTTCGTGAGAGATTACTTTGGAAATTGACATGTTCCTGCAGTTCCGGATCATTCCGGATTGGCTCAAACTTGCCGTCACCAACGATAGTGAGACTCCAATTAGGAAAATTTAGACCTGAATAAACCGAATGCAGAAGCTCCGGACCTTTTTTGAATTGATCGGGCCCGACAAACAACCAGCGAAATTCATCGGTTGATTCCGGAAGTAATGATGGCTCGCATTGCTGAAACTCCTCTCCGATCACATTACCAATAACACCGGTTTTTGCGTGCATAGGTTCGGGCAGATAACCTATCAGCAAATCTTTGACGCTGTTCGAGACTCCGGCGATAAAAGACGCATCATCATAGACACGTTCAATTTCGGAGTACTGTGTCCTGAGCATTCGCTCTAAAAAAGTAAAGTGCTCAATCGTCCCGAACTCCACCCCATATTCCCGTTTGATCAACCCGGCCCACCGGCCTGCCGGCAGTACATTCTGAGCAATGATGAAATCCGGGGAGCGCCCGAACTCCCGTTCGATCCGATGGATACCCTGAAGTACAGCCTCATTTTCAGCTTTTTCGATCTGTTTAGGAAACCGGTGGGTCCATACCGGCCGGGATGCCTGCCAGACAAATACGGCGTCATCGTAACGAGTATTGACTACGGTTTTGGTTCGCCTGACCTGCCGCCAGGAAGGAACCTGAATATGCAACACCGCAACATCTGCCACCAGTGATAAGGCTCTGGCATGATCCTGAAAAAATATCCCGTGATGCGGATATTCCCGTGTCGGGTAAAAGTTTGTCGTATATACAATCAGCGGTTTTGCCATGAACAGGTTCGGTTTCATCAGGAAAATTCGTGGAAGCAGGCATGGAAAATAGGTTTCCCGCACCAAGTTTCAAACTACCGTTATATCGGTGGTACTCCCGAAATCAAAACTTTACTATCTTCAGCGCTGATGAACGAAACTGCCAGCCATACCGACATCCGCCCCGGACTAAATACCGAAAAGTGGCCCTGGAAATCTGAACACCCCAGGGAAGAGCCTCCGGAAGGCCCGGGGATTTCGGTGATCACCCCTTCATTTAATCAGGTGGAATATATTGAGGCCACCATGCTTTCGGTATTAAATCAACCCTGCGCAAACCTGGAATATCTTGTCGTCGACGGCGGCAGTAAAGACGGGTCGGTCGGGGTGATTCAACCTTATCGGGAGCAATTAGCCTGGTTTGAAAGCGAGCCGGATCGGGGACAGGCCGACGCCATCAACAAGGGTATAAACAGGGCTGCCGGGGAGTGGATCGCTTTCATCAATTCCGATGATTTTTTTCTGCCGGGAGCGCTTGCCACCATAACCCGGCATATCCGCCAAACTCGCTCCCGGTGGATTGCAGCCGGCATACAGGTTCTCGGCGATGACGGTAAAGATTACGGAGAGCGGTACCCGGAAGTGGAAAATCCGGATGATCTTCAGGCCTGGCTAACCTACCGGAATCAGGTGCCGCAGCAGGGTTGTTTTATACACCGCTCGGTGTTTAATGAGATCGGTTTATTTGATGCCGACTTGCACTACGCCTTTGATCTTGATTTCTGGATTCGGTTGATCACGGCTGGTATTTGTCCGGATATCGTCCGGGAGCCGGTAGCTGTTTTCCGAATTCAGGACGAGAGCAAAAGTATGTCCGGTCGGCTTCCATTTATAAAAGATCACCGGCGCATACTCCGGAAACATCGTGCATCACTTTCAGGGTCGGAATTTCATGTGAACACCCGAAAACTAAATAAAATGGAAGCGGGCGAACGCATTTATTCGGCGGCAAATCATGCAGAATGCAATAATCGAACGGAAGCCGTGCGTCAACTAAAAAAAGCTCTTCGCCTGCGTAAAACCAGCAGTCTTAAACGACCGTTTTGGGGCGCTGTAAAACGAATAATCGGTGGAAGGTGATGCAAAAACATCAACTAACATACGATGTCATCATTGCGGCTTTTAACTCGGAGGCGTATATCGGAGAGGCGATTCGGTCGGTTCTCAACAGCAGCCGGCAGCCCTCCCGTATAATTGTGGTTGATGATGCCTCCGGAGATCAAACTGTCGAGGTGGCATCTTCGTTTGGCGGTGTTGAAGTACTGCAAAATCCGGAAAA
>SLQI01000087.1 GCA_007131535.1 Balneolales bacterium
CGAAGCAGTGAAGCGTAAAGAAAAAATCCCTACCGGTGAGGAGGGTGAACCAGGTTTGATGAAAGTAGAAGGACCTTTGGATTTTTTTAGCGGAACGGAATCGATTTTCCCACAGGGACACGTAGGCTTTTTATCGACCAGCCGGTGATTTTTTGGTCCTTTTTGCCTGTCCGCCCGCCGGCGGATCAATCAAAAAGGACAGAAGGTCACTATAGACTACTAAGCTACAACAAGTTAAAGAAGTAATTTAATTAGCAATATTAATCGAACTCAGGTTCAGAGTTTTTTTACCGACACCAACTATCAAATCTGAGAACCATTTGAAATCCGACCCGGAAACAGACTACCGACGCACACTCCGGCGCCTTGACCGCTTCAGCTACTATACCGACAACAACATCCGCATCCCGTTTACCAACATCCGGTTCGGGCTGAGTCCGCTGATTGGCCTGCTGCCCGTCGTTGGAGATTTTGCCGGGCTCATTTTATCCCTCTATGTGTTGTATGAAGCCCGGAAGGTCGGCGCGGACCGTGCGGTGCAGCGCAAGATGATCCGCAATATGATGATCGAGTTTGTACTTGGCATCGTCCCGGTATTCGGCGATGTGTTCGATGCCGTTTTCAAAGCCAACACCCGAAACACCGAACTGCTTCGGCACTATCTCTACCGCCAGCTTGGCGAACAACCCCCGTGGAGATTCCCGTGGAGAACGTTTATCGGGCTCAGCTTGCTTTTGCTGTTTATCGTGTGGCTGGTGTGGTATTTTAGTTGAAAGATGAGAGCTTGATAAACTTTGAAGCAGAAGGGATGACGATTAATTTTTTAGGTTGCCAATTTCGGGTATAAGCTTTTTAGACAGCCTCTAAGTGATGTTTTTAACCAATTACATCAATGTTGCAAGTGCAGGAATACCGGTTATATTCACTGTTCCCAGGGTAGTTTAGAATCGAGTAACCTGCACCAGATAACCGGTAACCGATTCCCGAGCCGTCAAACCTCCTCATACATCTTCACAAACAATTTCCCGTCTTCCGATACTGATCCCCGAAACATTCCTTGCGTGTTAAACGGCATCACGATATTGCCGGACTGATCCACTCCGATGAAACCGCCGTGACCGCCGATTTGCTCCAAAGATTTCATAGCATTCGCGGCAGCCTCACTGAGATTATTACCGGCATACTCCATCAAAGCCGATACACGGTGGGCGGTTACATCCCGGATAAAATATTCGCCTTCACCGGTACAGCTTATAGCACAAGTAGCATTGTCAGCGTACGTTCCGGCTCCGATTATCGGGCTGTCGCCGATACGGCCGTGTTTTTTATTGGTGATGCCGCCGGTTGAGCTCCCGGCCGCCAGATTTCCGTGACGGTCCAGCGCTACGGCTCCGACTGTGCCGTATTTCTGATCGTCCGAGGCATGATCCATAAATTGCCGGTTTTCTCCGAGTGCTTTCTGGTACTGGTCCCATCGGGTCTGGTCAAACAGCCAATCGGGGGTGACAAATTCCAGCCCCTGTTGTTCGGCAAAGGCTTCGGCACCGGCACCGGCCAACATAACATGAGACGAATGTTCCATGATCGACCGGGCGGCAGATATCGGGTTGCGTAATCGCTTTACTCCTGTTACAGCACCGGCCCGGCGGCGATTGCCGTCCATCAGTGAAGCGTCCATTTCATGGGTGCCCAGATGGGTGAAGACCGATCCGCGACCCGCGTTGAATAGCGGGGAGTCTTCCAGAATACGAATGGCAGATTCTATGGCTTGCAAGGCGGATTCACCTTCTTCAAGAATCTGCTGTCCGTTCCGAAGGCTTTCCTGAAGGGTTTTCAGATAGGCCTGTTCCTGCTCCTCGTTGAAACGCCCGCGAACTACATTGCCGCATCCACCGTGAATAGCCAGTGCGTAAGTTTGTTTCATAATTTATTTCGATGTCTGTTTCTCGATGGAAGCTAATGAAATCAAAGTGAAATCCTCGGGCTTATACTGTAGATCCGTCATGTTCTCTTTTCGCCGGTTAAGCATGCGGGTCAATGCTTCTATCCGTCCGGTGAACAGACAGATGATCGAGTTAGGTTGTACGTGGTTTAAAGCGTATTCGATGGCGTCATCTTCTCTGCGAATGATATGCACTTTGCGTTTTTTGGGATTGCTCACGGCGCCTTCGTAAATCAGATTCATGATTTCCAAACTGTCACGACCGCGGGCATATTCGGTATCCTCCCATACGATAACTTCATCAAAATGCTCAGCCGCAAGCCAGGCGTAGGCCTTAAGATCCTGATCCCGCCGGTCGCCGTTACCGGCAATAGTACATACGGTATAACCGGCATCCAGCTCATTAACAAAGCGGCCGATAGCATCCATACTGGCAGGATTATGGGCGTAGTCGATCATCACTTTATACCTGTCGAACTCAAAGAAGTTTACCCGGCCCGGAGTCTGGGCACCCGATGGAATAAATGTTTGTAACCCGGTTCTCAACTCTTCAATTTTTACCCCCTGAACAAAAGCGGTTAAAACAGCTGCCAGAACATTCTGAACCTGAAAAGCGGCCCGGCCGTCAAAAGTCAAAGGTATGTTGATCACATTTTCCACCCGGATATTCCACCCGGCCTGATTAATGGTGATATAGCCGTTTTCGCAGACAGCTGCGATGCCGCCGCTGTTACAATGCTCCAGGACCCGCTCGTTGTCCGGGTTTAGACTGAAGAGGGCAACTCTTGAGCTCAGATCTTTCATCATTCCGTAAGCACGATCATCATCAGCGTTAAGGACGGCGAAACCGTCCGGGTATACATTTTCGGCAACGATCGATTTAACCCTGGTCATCTGCTCAATGGTGTGGATGCCTTCCAATCCCAGATGGTCGTCGGTTACATTGGTGATGACTCCGACATCGGCCAGATCGTACCCAAGACCGGAACGAAGCATGCCACCCCGGGCGGTTTCGAGTACGGCGTAATTGATGGTAGGATCCCGTAAAACAAACCGGGCGCTTTCCGGACCAGAGCAGTCCCCTTTATAAAGCAGACGGTTCTGGATGTAGATACCATCGGTAGTTGTATATCCCACTTTATGCCCCTCTGTTTTCATGATATGGGCGGTCAGCCGGGTTACAGTGGTTTTACCGTTGGTACCGGTTACCGAGATAATGGGAATCCGGCCGGTGTTCCTTTCGGGAAAAAGCATATCAATGACGGGGCTGGCTACCGCTCGGGGTTGACCGATCGTGGGCTCCAGGTGCATGCGGAAGCCGGGGGCTCCATTCACTTCCAAAACCGCACCTCCGGTTTCGCTGATGGATTCGGAGAGATTGGGTGCCATCACATCAATACCGCAAATATCCAGATCGATGATCTTTGAAATCCGCTCGGCCATGAAAATATTCCAGGAGTGTACGGTATCGGTTACATCCTCGGAGGTCCCGCCGGTACTGAGGTTGGCCGTATTTTTCAGATAAAGCACTTTGCCCTTTGGCAACACCGATTCGGTTGTTAGATCGTGTTGCTGAAGGATATGCAGCGTCATCTTATCTACCTTAATTTCCGTCAGCATCTTTTCGTGGCCGTAGCCGCGTCTCGGATCGGCATTAACCCGGTCAATAAGTTCGCGGATCGTCGAACGCCCATCGCCGGTAACATGGGCAGGGGTACGTTTAGCGGCGGCCGTAAAGGTATTGTTGATCACCAGCATCCTGAAATCAAAGCCCCGGATATACTTTTCCACCAGAACGTCATCGGACCATTCACGGGCCTCAGAAAATGCAAGTTCGGCCTCTTCCATGGTTTTTATGTTGATCGTCGCCCCCTTCCCCTGATTGCCGTCTACTGGTTTGATCACCAGAGGAAATCCCACTGCTTCAATTACAGACCTTAATTCATCAGTAAAAGCGACCTGATAGCCAAAAGGTACCGGAATCCCGCCCTGCTGAAGCAGATTTTTGGTCATTTGCTTATCGCTGGCGATCTCCAGTCCTATACTGCTGGTTTTACCTGTAATGGTAGCCTGTATTCGCTGCTGATGAACACCCCAGCCAAGCTGAACCAGTGAATAATCATTAAGTCGGATAAACGGAATATTTCGTTTTGCTGCCTCATCTATAATAGAGGCGGTACTGGGACCCAGACGTTCTTCTTCCCGGATTTCACGTAATTTGCGAAGCGTTTGATCGAGGTCGAACGGCTCGCCGGCTATGAGCGCTTCAATGAGGTCAAAGGCAGCCTGTGCCGCGTAGAATCCGGCCCGCTCTTCCTGATAGTCGAACACAACAATGTAAACTCCATCTTCGCCATAACCGCGTGCTCGTCCGAAGCCGGATTTCATACCTGCAAGAATCTGTAGTTCAATGGCCACATGTTCTATAATGTGGGCCATATAGGTACCTTCATAAAGTCGCTCGAAAAAACCGCCTTCATATCCCCGGGAACACCGGTGTTGATGAAGGGATGGGAGCAGGGAAGCAAGTCGTTCGGGAAAACCACTGACGGTGCTGGAGGGGCGATGCTCCATGTCTTCGATATCAATATGCATCAGGATCAGTTTATGCCGGCGGTTCGACCAATAATTGGGCCCTTTGAGAGCTCGTAATTCTAAAATTTTCATTGGGGAGGGTAGGAGTTAAGGCAGTGCTAATTATCGCAGCGGATCTGCGTTATAGGAATAAATAAATATTTACTAATATCATCTCTCTAATGAATCTTCCACAAGGTATACTCATTATTATCGGAGGCAGTATACATTTACCTACAGAATCTATAAACGAACATAACGGAGAAATCGCTTTAACGGAGTGCTCTGAAATTTTAAAACGCTTCACGCAGCATCTCCCGGGAAATAATTGCAGGATCGAAATTATTCCTGCAGCATCGGTGATACCGGAAAGAACCGGTGAAGAGTATATCACAGCCTTTGATAAACTCGGCTATGATAATGTGGGAGTGCTGGATATCCGGCAGCGAGTTGATACACGAAAACCAGAATACCTGGAGCGTATCCGCGAAGCTGAAGGGGTATTGTTTACTGGTGGGAATCAGTTGCGGCTTACCTCCATTTTAGGGGGTACCGAATTTTTGAGCACCTTGTTTGAACGTTATCGTACCGAGCCGATTGTGATAGCCGGAACCAGTGCCGGGGCCATGGCCATGTCCGATACGATGATTTACGGCGGGGCAAGTCATGAGGCCCTGTTAAAAGGCGAAGTACACTTCAGTCCCGGTTTCGGCTTATTGAATGACATCATCATCGATACCCACTTTGTTAAACGGGGCAGGATCGGGAGGTTGTTTCAGGCGGTAGCTTCCAATCCGGCTTCGTTGGGTATCGGTCTGGGAGAAGATACCGGATTACTGATAAAAGACGGCGATATCAAAGAATCTATTGGATCGGGCCTGGTGATTATTGTAGACGGGTATTCTATCAAATATTCCAATTTCGCTCACATTGATCAGGGAGACCCCATTTCCATTGAAAATTTGTGCGTACATGTGATGGTACCGGGGGATAGGTTTATTTTATCCGAACGCCGGTTTGTGCATCAGGGGCAGTAGTTTGAATTTGCAGGTATAAGGAACCAAGATCCTAATTCCACCTTTGATGGCACTGTTGAAAAGGTGACTTTAACTTACATAAAAACTTAAACGCTGGCCGAGTGCGCCGCTCGTCCGACTACCGGCGGATCCCCGCACCGGCCCACTATTAACACGCGTC
>SLQI01000306.1 GCA_007131535.1 Balneolales bacterium
GTCGGCCATGCTGAGTCGGCCATGGCGGCACTTACGGAAGTTAAGCTGGATCAGTTTTTACGGGAAACCGAGCTTCCTGTACTCGGTATCTGCCTCGGCATGCAGCTGCTGTTCACCAGTTCGGAAGAGTCGACCGGCGCGTGCCTCGGCCTGATTGAAGGGCGATTGAAGAAGTTTGATCCTCAACAATCCAAGGTGCCGCACATGGGATGGAATACGGTGAACCTCCGCTCAGAGCACCCGCTTGTCAGCGGGCTCGGTTCGTCACCCTGGTTTTATTTTGTGCACAGTTATTATGCGCCGGTGGCTGATTACACTCTTGGCACCTGTGAATATCAGACGACGTTTTCCACAATAGTTGCCCGGGAGAATTACATGGGTGTTCAGTTCCATCCTGAAAAATCCGGAAGGTCCGGTGAGCAATTGCTTTTAAACTATTTCCAACTTGTTACGGGGGATTATACTTCCCGCATTCTCAAATCCAATATTTCCTGATGATTCCCATACCCGCTATTGACTTGCTTGATGGCCAGGTAGTCCGGCTGCAAAAAGGCGATTACAATACGCCGACCGTCTATTATTCCAATCCTCTCGATGCCGCCCGGCAATTTGCCGACAGAGGTTTGAGCGAAATTCATATCGTTGATCTGAACGGGGCGCGTGACGGCCGTTTCATCAACCTGAAACATATTGAAGAAATCGCATCACACACGCGTATGACCGTCCAGAGCGGCGGCGGTGTTCGCTCAATGGATGATGCCCGCACCCTCATCGACGCCGGTGTGACCAGGGTGGTGTGCAGCTCTATGGCTGCCAAAAAACCGGATCACTTTGAGCAGTTGATCCGCCTGAATGACGGAAAACATGCCGTTTTGGGCCTGGATCTTAAAGACGGTAAGTTTGCCTACGGGGGCTGGTTAAACACATCGGATGAATCTTACGATAAAATTATAAATCACTTTCGTGATAAAGGCCTAAAGTATATTTTAAGTACAGACATTGGTCGAGACGGGATGTTGGAAGGGGTCAATTTGCCGCTTTACAAGGATCTGACCACTCGTTTTCCTGAGATCAATATTATTGCCTCCGGAGGTGTTGCCGGTATTGATGACTTGAAAATGCTTTCCGGGTTATCGGTTTACGGGGTTATCATTGGAAAAGCTTATTATGAAAACCGGTTATCGCTTGAGGACATAGTGCAATTCTCCTGTTAAGCTTTTGCACTGGTGGTATGTCCGGAGCTTAACATCTGTCAATAAAAATCTCACTGTTGCTGTTACGAAATCAATTAGCCGCGCCATTAACTTAGTGTAAGCTCATTATGAGTGTACAAATTCCGGAACATAACTTCGGGCAGTTCCTTGAACAATTGGTTCAAAAAGACCACGAGGCCTGGGCTTCACTGGATTTCGTATTACGTAGAGTTATTATCCATTGGATGCTAAAGCAATACGGCCACAGCGGTTATTTTGACAAATCTGAAATTGAAGAAGTATACCAGGACGCTTTCTCAAAACTTTTTGAAGTGATCACCGGTGAAACGGAAAATACAGCGGTGTTTGCTTCTTACGACAAGCTAAAGTCGTATGCTATCGGAATTGCCAAAAACATGGCGAACCAGAAGCTCAGAAAGCTAAAAAAGATGGAGCAAACCACCCGCTCTCTCGACCAGGAACACTACATTTGGTTGATTTCAGATAACGACCGCTATGCTCAGCCGGGTCATATTGAAGACCGGGACTTTATTAATACGATACTGACGGATCTCAGTTACCGGGAAAAAATGATTCTCAAACGATTCAGCGAAGGCGACAAACTGGTAGATATTTCTGATGAACTGAACATTTCTCCCGAACATTGCCGGATCATCAAACACCGGACGTTGAAAAAAGTGAGTGATAAATTAAAGCAACTGGAATTTACTAATGTCTCATCAGGAAACACCAAATAACCCTGAGTATCAGGAGCTTCTTGAAAAGTATCTGCGCAATGAACTTACGGAGGAAGAGTGCGCGCAGGTAGAAGAGCTTTTATTGTTTAGTGAGGACGCGCGAAACGAGCTCAAACGGCTGGAAACTATATTTGCTATCGGGCGCCGGGTAGAATTTGATACACGTCGACACGGGACTTCATCAACGAACCAAAACCAACCGAATATTTCGTTTCTGCATTATTTTTATCGTGTGGCGGCCGTTTTGGTATTACTGTTCGGTGCCGGCATAGCTTTATTATATATTTTTAACGATCCGGATATTGCGCTTTCTGACCGTAACGGAGAGCCGAACTGGCAGCAGCAATATGCCGAGGCCTACAACCCCAACCCCTATATCGAAGAAATTATCGGTGATGTACTTCGTGGAGAAAGGCCCCGCGTATATTTGAGCTCACCGGCAACCGATCATCGGATAAGTGCCGCAGAGGAAGAAGCGGAATACCGGTTTATTTTCGAAGGTGAAGCTGAAGATGTTGATCCCGATGATCTCGAAATTCGTTTATACTCCAACGAAACCGAAGACTACATCGAAGACACTCCCGTCTTGAACCATCCGGTTGATTTCGATAATTCGTCATTTCACACCGTGATAACCCCTACGCTTACACCCGGGCTGTATTATTACACGATTGAGCATCTTCGAACTGCCGAAATTCTCGCTGCCGGCCGGATTATCGTTGAGTAAACGGCAATATCACTTTTCTTACAGGCACTAATTAAACAGGTAATTAAGGTAAATCAGTAGATTAAGAAAAATTGGGTATTTGGCTCCATGATTTGCTTTAAACCCAATTACCTGATACCTGAATTACCGAATATACTGCACCAGATATTGGCGTTTTCTTACAGACACTAAACAGACGCTAATTAGTCGATATTACAGCTCAATGTGTCTGCCGTGTCGATCCCAGATATTAACTTCGGCCTGCAGCTCAATGCCGTAATGCTGGTAAATATCCTCCCGGATTTTTCGGGCCAGCTCAAGCACCTCTTTCCCTGTTGTATCTCCCAGGTTAATCAAGACGAGTGCCTGCTTATCGTGGACCCCGGCCTTGCCATACCGAAACCCTTTCCAGCCGGCTTTATCAATCAGCCACCCGGCCGGGACCTTTACATGGGTTTCGGATATCTTGTAACAGGGCATATCCGGCCAGCGTTTTTGCAGCGATTCGTAAAAGGTTTTTTCAATAACCGGATTTTTGAAAAAACTCCCGGCATTGCCGGTTTTACCCGGATCCGGCAGCTTACTGCTCCGAATGTGCCTGACGGCTTTGCTTACATCCCATAGATCAGGTGTGGCTACCCCCATCTCATCCAGAGTAGCCTGCAGTGCCCCGTACTCCAGGTTAAAGCGCGGAAGCTTTGATAGCTTCAAATAGATATCGGTGATGCAATACTGGCCACGGGCCCGGGTTTTAAAAACGCTGTTCCGGTAACCGAATTCGCACTCCGGGCTGGTAAATATCACCGTATTGCCGGTGTTTAAATCAACGGCCTGGAGTTTTTCAAATACTTCGCACAGTTCAGTACCGTAGGCACCAATATTCTGGATCGGCGCCGCGCCACAGTGACCGGGAATCATGGATAAATTTTCAATTCCGTGATAGCCGTGATCCAGCGCAAAGTTTACCAGCTCATCCCACACCACTCCGGCACCGGCTCTTACGGTAACTTCGGTTGGGGTCTCCTCTTCAACAGTTATCGTTCGATTGGCCGGATGGAGGACGGTAGTCCGGAGTTCATCGGTGAACAGCACGTTACTGCCCCCGCCCAGAACAACGACCGAGCCGGGACTCTTGTCATTACTCCGAATATACTCCTGAAGCTCTTCAGTTTGATCAAACGTGAATAATTTCCGGGCCCTGGATTTAATGCCAAAGGTATTATAGTTATCAAGTTGAACATGGTGCATGATCATAGTATCGGAATCGGGAAAAACGAAGATAAAAAATATGGTGATGGTAATTCGTTAAACATACAAAACCCAAACTGATTAGATATGAATTTGTTTGAACAATACCAGGGAATTTACATTTCACCGGCCGCGCTGGAAGTAATATTGGAACATGAATCAGCCCTTACAATTGAAGGTCCGGAGGTCTCACAGCTCAAAGCTCGGCCCGGGGAACCGCCTGATAAAGAAAGATTTAACCAGATTAATCAGGATGGAATAACGATATTTTTTGATAATAGGGTTGATCAAAAAGAGTATAATCTTAATATTGATAGAAGTAATTGGTGGAAACCGGGGAAGCTTCAAGTTTATGCTGATAAGCAGAAATTTCCCCATCCCCGCTTATAATTCGGGTTGCTAATAATGAATAAGGGATCAATTCTATGCTTATTTTGAGGATGTATCTAACCTGATAAATAATGTGAGTAATTTTTTTCAAAAGTTTTGCATTGCTCTCTGATACTGACCTTTTACATGCTCCTTTTAACAAACGAATCCTGTTACTACGCCAATGCGGTTAAAGCCTGACATTTACTTAATGCTACCGCCGGCAGTTTTCAGGATGATCATTCGATACATAACATCGGTATGACAAATCAATGCAGTGTGACGAATACCGACGGTGCTTTATACTGATTTCCGATTTTCTTAATCACCACCCTGCAAAAATGATACTACAGACGAATTGAAAGGGTTGATTAATTGTCGGAGACCTTTACCTTATACACTAATAAAGTTTAATATATTCATACGTTTGTGAGATATGAAATCAACACACATTAACCCGGCAGAGCTGGAACGTTGTGCCTCCATGCTTAAAGCGATAGCTCACCCTATCCGGATGGCTATTATAGAGTTGCTTTCTGAACAGGAAAGACTCTCGGTAACAGAAATATATGAACAGCTGGATCTTGAACAGGCCGTTGCCTCGCACCATCTCAGCATATTAAAGAATAAAGATGTGCTGACGTCAGTTAGAAATGGTAAGAATATGCTTTATGAACTAAAGTACAAGCAGATTCAGCAGGTCATTGAATGCGTTCATAATTGCCGGAGATAATCTTCCCGGCCCGGATAGATAAATAAATATGGATTTATTTGGTGAGGAACCAGCTTCCACCGGCAGCTTTAAAAAAAAGCAATCCCCGCACACTGATAGCCGGCACCAGCCATTAGGTACCCGTATGCGTCCGCGTACGCTGGAAGAGTTCGTCGGACAAGATCATATACTGGCTAAAGATAAGCTATTATATCGTGCCATTTCGAGTAAGCGGATCAGCTCGATGATTTTCTACGGCCCCCCGAGCTCCGGTAAAACGACACTTGCTCACATTATCTCCAATGACACAAACTTGCCGTTTGAGTCACTCAATGCTGTGTTGGATGGTATTAAAGAATTGCGAGAGGTAGTGGATAAAGCCGAACAGTATCGAAAAATCGGGCATCCGACTACGATTTTGTTTGTTGATGAAATTCATCGCTGGAATAAAGCACAGCAGGATGCCCTGTTACCTCATATTGAATCCGGATTACTGACCTTAATCGGGGCTACAACAGAAAACCCGTTTTACTCGCTTGTTGGCCCGCTTCTTTCCCGGTGCCAGCTTTTTGAGTTACACTCCTTTGATCATAATGATGTCACGAGTCTTCTAAAAAGAGCTGTGAACGATAGCGAACGCGGAATCGGGGACTTCAACATAAAACTGGAAGACGGGGTGCTGGATTTAATCGCCGGGAAAGCATCCGGGGATATCCGGCA
>SLQI01000340.1 GCA_007131535.1 Balneolales bacterium
CTCAGCGCCCTGCGTGGCAATTGATAGCGCACGGAACCGGTGGTTATCAACGGCTCTATTGATGTATAGTTATCAACGCATTGGTCGGCAATGCGTTTCAGTTTCAGTTCTATCTGCTCCAGGCGTTGTGCGTCGGTCTCCGGATCAGGAGCCCGATCTCTGACGTGCAAAATATACAGCGTTTCAACCCCCTCTAATGCCGTACTCAGATAGGGCATGACTTTACGATCCGTCTCCTGAAAGTCCGTGGCATACATAACCGTTTTCAGCTGTGAACCGGCCTCCAGATAGGGACTGGATTTGTAAATCAATACCGGTACATCACAAATACGGAGTATATCGGAATCCGGACTTCCCAGGATGGTCCGTTTGATGATATTTTTTTTCTGCCATTTCAGGCTCAAATAATCCACGTTGAGATCATTGGCCAGCATACAGACCTGTTCGGCAATATTTCCTTTACGAATGACGGGCTCCGCCTTTATGCCCTCATTTTCAAATAAATTCCCGATTTCCTGCAGCGCACGGAGTGCCTTTTGTTTTTTATCATTGCCGGTTATGATATGGCACAAGTAAACTTTTTCAGTTTTAAAATAGGTAATGAAACCCGCCATATCTGCCAGCCTTTGCCGGGACTCCTTCAGGCTAAGCGGCAACAAGGTTGTTTTAAGCATATTCTCATTTTTGGAAAAATAGTACGATCACCAGTCAATTTAGTGGAAGAAACATTAAAACCATAAATTTTGCATGTTTTCAAGATCCACATTACATAACTGATTTTGATAATTCTCCGGCTTTTTCGTTACCTAATTTCCCAATAAGCTATACGGGCAATGCTAATATTCTATGAATTCTATCGTTTTTGAGCCTGAAAAAATTTAACTATACTCTAATATGAGTCAAAAGGAATGTCCTTCTTGTGCATTAGAGGTAGCTCAGGATGCAGATGAGTGCCCTTACTGCCAATATGAGTTTCCCGATGACCCCGGCAACATATCATATTTTATCATCTTGTTGATGATCGGTTTACTTTTACTCTGGATGCTATTTTAATCCTTTAATTATGATCATTTCTATTTTGAAGAAAATTTCGCTGCCCCTCGTGCTGTTCACTGCTCTATACCTGACCGGCTGTGAGGAGCCTACTCAGGAGTTCGGAACCCAGCATACTTCAGATGATATCGAGTTCGGCAATGGCTTTGTTAATCTTTGGGTTGAAAAAGATACCGATGACTCCCCATACAGACTATTGGCCTTAGCTGATGACATCATATTGATCACCCCCCCTGAAGAAGAAACCTCGGTAACGCTTCCCTGGCCGGATGATATTGATCCGATAGCCCCTTACCGTCATTTTCGTTTTTACTACCTGCCGAATGGGCACGGACCGTCGGGACTCGACGTTCCGCAATTTAAATTCAGAGCTTACCTTATTGATGAGGAGGAGCGGGAAGATTTAAAAGACGCCGACGAGCAAACCCGGATTGAAACACCGGACGATCAGTTATTACCGGAAGATTTTGAGCTGTTGAACCGAGACGACTTTCCCCCGGTCGGTAGCCAGTGGGTAAATCCCAACCTAAATGATCTCGAGAGTAACTTCCAATATGCCTATGCGTGGGGCTTTAACGACGGTGAATTGATTTATCTCGAAACCATGCTCAGCCTGGAAGTCTTAACCCAGCGGCCCGATGGAGTACTTGAAATCGCTCAACCTAATGCGGTCCATAGTGAAGGATACTATCCATTTCTGTCCTACATCTCCTTTAGTGACGGCTCCAACCAGTTTTTTATGGGTATGCAGGAATTTGGTTTTCGCGCAGGCAACTGATTCGTGTTAATCCATAATCACTATTGAACCCGCCTTCGATATTTACTACCTTTTGTTGATGTAGACATTTGATGAAAACCATGCCGGAGTGGCGGAACTGGTAGACGCGCGCGACTCAAAATCGCGTGGCTTCGGCCGTGTGGGTTCGAGTCCCACCTCCGGTACACTAAGCTCTGTAAGCTATTGGCTTGCAGAGCTTTTTTATGGGATTTTAACACGGAGAGAATAAAGTGTAAGCCGATTTTTGCGGAAGTCTCTCAGGCAGTAGGTATATTGACTAATCAACAATATTGAGCCCATCTTAGCTTCGTGGTCTTTTCTGTATGACTTCCTGTTAGTGTTAAAACCTCAGTTCGATTAATATTTGCTTACACTAAGGTCCGACTAAAAGTTTGTAATTATCCTACAGAAGGCTTTGTGCCACGACTTATTACGGGATGTACAATTTTTGTAAGGTAGCCTATGAATATCCATTACCGTCGGCTTCAGCCGACGGTTGTACGGCTCCCACAAAGTTATGGGGCTTTAGCCCCGAAATGGTAGTTTTATTTATATTGAAAATCCTTCCCTGCAGAGACACCTCGGTTTGAAAAGAGGGATGGCTGAAATTGTGGTGCAAGAGCGGAAAGGTGTTGACTGAAGTCAACGGAAATGTATGAATGCGAAGCTGAAAACTGACAACTCCCTCCACAAACAAACCAGCAACAGGCATCACATTTACCCAAAGCCACCGTCTGGTCGATAAAAAATTTAGAATCGAACTAAGGTTTAAAGCTTAATTAAACCGTATTCCTAAGTCTATTTCTCATCGGGCTTACGCAACCCCACCGGCGGGCAAACCCGTTGGGTAAGCCTCGAAACCACCATAATCGTCACCAGTCCCGATACCATGGCCAGGGTTCGGAACGGGAACATGATGATTCCTTCTTCAACCATCGGATAGGGAATTGTCATAGGGATGCCGAGGGTGGGCTCTCCGCCTCCGAAACGGAGTATAAGCGAAACGGAAAAACCGGCAATAGAGCCGTAGGTGTTGGCCTTTTTATCAAACAGCGCTGTAACGAGCTGCGGAAACAAGATGGCGTAGACCAGGTCACTGCACAGAAACCACAGCTCATACACACTTTTTACCTGAAGCGCCAGCAGAGTTGCGGATATCCCGACAATCCAGATAATACGTCGGATAATTTTGATCAGCGCTTCACTGCTGATATCCGGACGGAGCAAGGGGCGATACACATTCCAGGAAGCCATCGAAGATGCCGACAATATGGAGGAATCAACCGAGGACATCACCGCCGCGGCGATGGCACCTAACCCCAATACCGCAACTACCGGCGGGGTGAGGTATTGAACCACGTACGGCAGCACCAACGCCGGACTTTCCGGGGGGATAGCTCCGGCATCTTCCCAGGATACCACATCCCCGATCATGCCGATAATCACGGCCGGAATAGCGGCTATAATGCACACAAACCCGGCGAATATGGAAAGCCACATCGCTGTTTTCTCGTCTTTGGACGAAAGCACCCGCTGGAAATAAACCTGCCACGGGATCCCCCCGAGCATCAACAACAGCATGGAGTCCCACCAGAGCCAATAGCTGTTGCCCCAGACTTCATGGCGCCAGCCATCTAACGGCGGCATGAATGAGGCCAATACCCCTTTATTGTCATTGTAAGCGGACCAGGCGGCATCCCATCCGTCTACATAAGTTAACGCGAAGGGCACCACCAGAACCAAACCGCCGACCAGCAGTATCAGCTGTAAAATATCAGTAAAAGCCACCGACCACATCCCGCCCACTGCCGTGTAGATGATGGCTACCACCGCGGAAATGATAATCGAGGTGCTGAAATCCAGTCCCAGTATGGTACCAAAGGTTGTGCCCAATGCGGTCAGAATTGCGGCTGTCCAGAAAATTTCGGCGGTAACGGCCGGCAGGGAAAGTACAGCTCCCATATTGCGTCCGAAGCGCTGCCGAAGCGGATCGATGACCGTGGTAAATTCATACCGGCGCATTTTGCGGGCGAAGAAGATCCCGCCGAGTATGAGGCTGATCGAATAGCCCCACGGCGCCTGAACCCAGGCCAGCCCGTCGGACATTGTGTATTCGGCTGATCCGTTGATGTAGCCACCCCCTACCCAGGTAGCGCTCATCGTAAATACAGCAACCATTAATGGCATTCCCCTGCCGGCCAGAATGATGTCTTGTATCCGGTTTGAGGCGCGGACCCGCGCAGCATACAAGCCAATGAAAAAAATCAGGGCATAGAATACCATCATGGAGAGGTAGCCGGGCCAATATAAATCCCGCTCCGTATCGTAAAATTCGGCAAACACGCCGACCAAAAGCATTACCACCAGCAGGATCAAAACCGGATAGGCGGCAGGCCGGGTGGTTGTATCTGAACTGTGATTATTTAACACCGGTCAGCTAATTTTACAGGAAGTTGTTCGCCCCGATTGATTAAAACTAACTCAGCATATTGAAAAAGATGAGAAAACACAACGTACTACACCGGAATTCCAACCATAGCTCGTAGTTCCGGTTTTGATTTTGCCCCGGCCCGGGTTAGTGTCTCGTAATGCTGTTATCTTACTTCTTCTCTGATGAGTTCGGCTGTAATCTCTCCATGGGAAGCATTTTTTACCACCTTACCATCCCGTATGATGATCAACTGTGGCGAGGCGTGCCGGATACCACTGAGTTGCGCAATACGATCAGAAACCGGTCGGTTTTGGATCACATCAACAAAATAAAAATTCGCTTTATCAGCCAGTTCATCCAACACGGATTCTACCCGGCTTTGGGAAAAACTGCACACCGCGCACCGGTAACTGTGTTTATAAACAACATGAATTCCATCCTTTTGATTGAATATTACATCGATCTCGTCGGGTTTTTGTGGTATGATCCAATTCCTGGAAAGTTCCGGGGTTTGGCCGGTCATTAAGTTTTTAAAGGTACTGAATACGCTCATTACTGTTTGGTTAAATTCGTGTTTCCTGCTACCCAGTTAGAAGGGTTTTACAATCGCTCGTTTTACAAAGCCCCTGTTGCTAAATGCTAAAATCTACGAAGGCCTGATTATAATACACGGCCCGCAACTCTTTATTGTTATATATTAGGGATTCCGCGATAAGTCATAGTTGATTTAAGCCTCCTCCGGTTCCCACAACAGTAACCACATCCTCCCGAACTCCGGATCATCGAACAACCTGACATATCTGAATCCGGCCTTTTCGAATGAATTCCGGGCTCGCAGGTTTTCTGACTGTGTGCAGATCATCAATCGCCGATCAGGCCATTCCGACCTTAACTCGTTCACCAATAGCTGCAGAGCATTTGTACCAACTCCCCACCCGATATAATCCGAATCGCCGATGGCTATATCGATGTCGACAATATCTTCCGGGAGATCCGTCAAACCAGCTTCCCGAAGTTCCCGGTCTTCCGGAACCTGCCATCGAATATAGCCAACGGGTTTATCGTTTACTTCAATAATAAGCTCCCCGCCATCATTCGGTGGTACCGAAAGCTCAGGTATGGTTTTATCAGGATGCCCCCACCACTTGATCACTTGAGGCTCATATAACCAGCTTTTCAAAATAGGTCTATCCGTTCCCGCCTCATAAGGACGCAGCCTCAAGGTATATGGTTTATTCCTGAGCCTAACCGTCGTCACTGGGAGATAATTCATTTACTGCCCCCTGTTCATTGCGATGAATTAAACTAATAATAACAGCTGCTAAGGAAAATATATAAACTTGAAAGTAAAAAGCCCGATATAATTTATTCTCTGGCAAGCGATAAAAGACTTACGTATCCACTTTATGTGTGGATTTATC
>SLQI01000113.1 GCA_007131535.1 Balneolales bacterium
TGTTAAACTTATGTCAAGTTTATAATTTTTTACAAATAATTCTTATATCTACCCACTAATTGGGATTTTCAATTGGAAAATGTTCGTACTGAATCGCCTGGCACCGCAATGCTTATCTGCAAATCAGTCTGCTCATAAACGGCCGCTCCGTAGCCTGATTATCAAAATGGGAATTTATTTTTCTTTCTTCTAAGGTAAATTATCAATCCATTCACTTAATCATTCTTAGCTATGGTACAAATCAACTGATCAAAGTTGAACTGCTACTAACTTGTTTTTTTTATGTAACGTATTGGCCCGCAGGATACATAAGTATAAATGAGACTTACCGTATTAAAGAGCTGATGAATAACTCTTAAAAAGTACAGAACTCTTCGTTACAAAAGCCGCGAGATGAAAGTTGTAGCTAAAGTTTATACAACTGTTGTGCTAAAGTTTTGATCATTTGGCACGGTACTTGTATTTCAGCCAAATGTCGATTTAAATAGGATATCCGTAATTGGAATACCTGCTTAACATACATTTTAATATGACCATGAAAGCCAAGAGTATTGTGATTAAAGCACCATGCCCGGGTAGTAAAGAGTTTTTGCCATGAGACTTAATCTCACCGAAAATTTTAGGTATGATATGATACCACAAGTTAATTCATCAACTGATAACAAAGAATTAAATCGCTTTGACGGTGAAGAAATTATTAAGGTTCCTGTGAAATACATGAACCAACTCAACCAGATAATTGAAAAGAGCAATTCTACTAACGAAGTTCAGGATCGTGTTGCCAGGCTTCATGATGAAGCACTGAGTTATCTGTACGAGAGAGCCGATGGGGCGGAGGAAGATCAAAAAATATTGACTCAGTCTGCCATTGCCAGCGTTGAGACGATTGCTTCTCAAAAACTTAAGGATCTGAGATCTACTATAGACGATTCCCGGGATTTAGCTAAAGATGATCATTCCCAGTATTACACAACCCTATTGGAGCACTCACAGGATATAACAACGGTAATCGACAGGGATGGCAGCATCAAGTATACCAATCCGGCGATTGAGCGTATTACCGGATTTACCGGCGGCTACGTTCTGAACCGAAACATCTTTGAATTTATTCATCCTAAAGACCGGGAAAAAGTTACCCGTTTTTATGTTGCCTTATTACATCATAAAAACAATTCAAACTCCATTGAGTTTCGCCTGAAAAACAGCCGCGGCGGATGGCTTTATGCTGAAGGGGTCGGTAAAAACCTGCTCGAAGACCCTATAATAAACGGGATGATTTTCAACTGCCGGGATATATCCGAACGAAAACTGGTGGAAAAAAAGCTTTACCGGTCTATCAAACAAAATAAAATGCTGGCTACCCGAAGCCGGCAAATCCGGGAGAACGAGCGTCACTCAATAGCTCGTGAGCTTCATGATGACCTCGGGCAATCCCTTTCAATACTGAATATGGATATTCAGTTGTTGGATCAAAAGCTTCAAAGTCATTTGGATTACAAAATCAGAAAAGAGTTCGACATTGATTTTGAGAACCTCCATCACTCGGTGCAATCCATCATTGAAACCATACAACGTATTGTTTATGATCTGCGCCCACCCATATTGGATAACCTGGGACTCGATGAAGCCATTTCGTGGCAGGCCGAAAAGTTTAAAGGAGCGGAATTAGATATTAATCTGGATACTGCTCTTCAATTAGATCCCCCGGAGCCTATAAAAACAGGAATATTTAGAATTTTTCAGGAGATGATGACGAATATATATCGTCATTCAAAAGCCAAGAACGTTACTGTTATTACCCGATCCAATGCCAATCACATTTCAATTACGGTTTCAGACGACGGGATCGGCATTCCACGAGATAAAGTGGGTGGTGTAAAATCATCGGGTTTACTTGGTATGCAGGAACGGACAAAAGAGATGAAAGGGAAATTTTCCATTTCATCAGAGCCTGGTAAAGGAACGACGATTTCTGTTAAAGTTCCTTACAACAAAGATGGATTTTCAAAAAAATAACTTTAGATCCAAATACTTATTAGACACGGAGGATTTTATGATTAAGGTGCTACTGGCGGATGATCATCCGCTCTTCAGAGAGGGAATAAAAAAAATTCTTAACAATACCGGGAATGGGATAAATATAGCAGGCGAAGCATCGAATGTCACCGAGTTATGCTCCAAAATTGATAGCATAAAGCCGGATGTCATCTTGCTGGATCTTTCTATGCCCGGAAAAGGCGGAATGGAAGGATTAAAGGAAATCAAAGCTACTCATCCCAACATTCCTGTTTTAATTCTGAGTATGTATCCGGAAGAACGTTTTGCCGTGCGTACACTCAAAGCCGGCGCACACGGCTATTTGAACAAAGGCGCTCTACCGGATGAGTTGGTAAATGCCATTCAGAAAGTGGTCGTCCAGAAGAGAAAATATATCAGCCCGCAAGTTGCCGAAGTGCTTGTTGAGGACTTTCATACCTACAAAGAAAAGCCTCCCCATGAATATTTGTCTGACCGCGAAGAGCAAATTATGATGATGATTGCTCAGGGAAAAAAGACCAGCGAAATTGCCGAAGAACTGTTCATCAGCATCCACACCGTACATACGTATCGATCACGGATCATCAAGAAGCTCGGAGTAAAAACCAATATCGGTATTACTCATTATGTCATCGATAACAATTTGATGGAGTAGGGAACCCCTTCAACCCCGATAGATAACACCGCATATCGAAACATTCGGTACTGAGTAGGTCAGAATGATTTATTTCTCTCTGGTCGTTCGTACCCAGGATTTTTCCGATCCGACGGTCATTATCTTTAGGTAGAGCATAGCCTTCCATAAAGCATATCTTGGAAGTCCTTTCAGCAGATAACCGGCGGTAACCCCTTTATCTGGATACACGGATAACCCCAGAAAGAGATGCGCAAATCCTGCTGTAATTCCCGCAACAGAGATCGCAAAAGGAACCCATGAGCCCGAAGAGAGCATTGATGCCAAAAAAGTTACTAATGCCATGATTGCTAACATCAAAATAAGGTTTACGAGGGGAGGCATGGTGAGATCCAAACACGCATCAGCAAATTTCCAACGCCTTTTTTTTACGGCAGCTTGCAATAACAAGGGAATATATTTTTTCATCACCGGAAAGCGCCCTATTTCCCATCGGCGTCTTTGGGATTCGGCATTTTCTGAGCTTTGAGTCATTCGCGCCCAAACTGTCGCTTCCGGTGCGAATACTACCGATTCATCTTCTAAAAGCAAGTTTAAGCCGTATTCAAGATCTTCGGCCAGGGAGTAGGATCTCCATGGATGAGATGTAATTACGTCTCGAGAGAATATCATCCCGTTGCCCCTGAGCCCTGCCGATAAACCAAAATACTTCCTACCGAGCGGACGAACATAATTATATAGTATGAATCCGGTCCGGATGGATTCATTGCTCCATGAGCTTTCCTGCTGCTCTACCATGTCACTTAACTGAATTACCTGATGCCCATATTCAAGATAAGTTGATGCCACTTCAAGGGCATTCAAATCAATGACGGTATCGGCATCCAGAATCATAAATCCTTCATATTTGGGCTTCTGCATTAGCAGTTTTTCAAATCCGTATTCAAGAGCGTATCCCTTTCCTTTATTGATGTTATCGTATCGCTCTAATACTTGTGCCCCTTCTGCCCGGGCAATCTCAGCTGTATGATCACTGCAGTTATCGGCGATGACCCAACAATCCAACAACGCATGCGGATATCGAGCCTGAAGCACACTCCTCAATGTCCGGGCAATGACCTGCTCTTCATTATGGGCAGGTATCAAAACAGCCAGTCGTTTACGGGGTAGCTTGTTATCTATTTTTTGAACCTTCACCCTTGATGCTGCTACCGTCAGCAAGAGTAAATATAAGGTATAGCTGCTCAAGATTGCCGCCAATATCCCGGTTACCAGTGTGATCATTATCGATATTGCGTTATGAGTTGGCGGTCTTCTGATAGCGTAAAAAATCCAAGTACGTAAGCATGCGGAGCGGTATAGTTGATCGCGACTTCGTTGACCGTATACTCTTTATGATCATCCCTGTACCATCGTGCGGGATAGCTGTGGTTGGGTGGCCTGCGCATTTCAGAGCGGTTATTGGGTCCGCCAACCAACATGCCTTC
Source organism: Balneolales bacterium (assembly GCA_007131535.1). Classification (GTDB taxonomy): domain Bacteria; phylum Bacteroidota; class Rhodothermia; order Balneolales; family Natronogracilivirgulaceae; genus SLJN01. Next base: position 4,159 of record SLQI01000113.1, read on the forward strand.
CAAAGGTTTATTTTTGCCGGAGGTCATCACCCATTGATGGTATGGCTGTTGCACCCAACCCTGCCTTTCCGAAGTTACATAAGCCAGGCCAAACGGATTCCGACCGAATATATAATCAAGCTGTTCAGCTGCGGCGTCCCGGAATCGATCTTCGCCGGTTGCCCGCCAAATATTGACGAGATCAAAAGTATAACCCATTGCCACACTGTTTGATCCCCAGTAAAAATTGTCCTCCGTCAGCACATATCTGTAGGGATTAGCGTCAATTTGTTGTAAAACATCATCGCCATACTGTTTACTTCTGTTGATAATATGATTTCGGATTTCATCGGGTACCGGTTTATCATCGGAGCTAAGTATGGAAGCCATGGCCAAGCTACCTGTACTTTGCCAGCTTAATATGGGGAACCCGAACCCACCACCGGCAATGCTGGTGTAATTGGAACTAAAAAAATCAAGATATTTTGATCCGCCGGTTGTTTTGTACAACTCAGCTGATGCCCATAATCGCTCATCGAGGTCCTGCCAGTCGTGGTACTCTCCGCCATGAACCCCCTCGGGATTGGTAAAACCTCCCTCAGGTACAATGTCCGGGTATTTTTCTAACCAGCTCCAGGATTTTTGGGCTGCATCTAATAGCCTGGATGCATAGGTGGCATTATAGGGTTTAAACAACCTGGCACCCTGAGCCAAAACTGCGGCCGTGCCAGCAGTAGCGGTTGAACTGACTTCAAAAATATAGCGGGTTTCTGGGTCCTTCTGCGGTAAATACTCGCCGGTCCACCCTTTTTGAGAAACCTTGAAATAAACACCGCCATCATCCTTTTGCATACGAAGCAGCCAGTCCAGGGCCCACTTCACTTCATCAAGGAGATCCGGCATGCCGTTTCCGCTTTCCGGTATATTGAGGGAAAATTGCCCGAAATGATCAGGGTCAAGTTCATATAGCTGCATTAACATGCCGGCGCTTACGGCTGTCGTCACTACAAATTTGTTATAATCCCCGGCATCGTGCCAGCCTCCCGTAGTCTCAACCTTTTGGGATTGCTGATTTAAAAGCGGAGCATCGTTCAGGTGACAGGCCGTGCGACTCCAGTCTTCATCGATGATCTCGGTGCCGCAGCGTTGTAAATAATAACTTCTGAGGGCATGTTTTAACTCATCATCATACATATCATAACCAATGGTAAATGCCGCACTGGTAAAATTGAGATCGGGAATATGAATTTTATAACGCCCTTCTTGCCGGACATCACTGAAATCAAAACGTAATACCTGATCCCCGGATAACGAATCGTAAACCGGCTCGCCTTCAATGGACCCCGTGTAATAGATACTGTCATCTTCTGCATTCAGAATTTTAAAGGTATCTGCGGTTGTATTTCGAATAGCCGCCCATTTCTCACTTCCGGGGAAGTAACCCACTCTATTCCAGACCACATCCGGATCCTGCGGAGCTATAGCAGAAGACGAACAGGAAATGAGGCTGAATAAAAAAAGTAA
>SLQI01000499.1 GCA_007131535.1 Balneolales bacterium
AATAATCTGGCCTCAGGTGATTGCATCCTGAGGCCTTTTTTTTGGCGAAATCCATAATTTTCAACTTTACACTTAGCCCCGAAACGCTATCTTACTTGTAGTTACACTCGCTTATTTACACCATAAAAACAGGCTTTGCAAAACCTGTTTAGGAGGGAGTTATGCGGACTATAGGAAAATACTGTCTGATTATCGCTGCTCTCGTATCTGGCGGGGTGATACCCTTGTGGGCACAATCCGGACAAACGGTAACAGTTCAGGGAAGAGTAGTTAATGAAGAAACCGGGGCTCCGCTCCTGGGAGCACATGTTTTTCTTGCCGGTACTCAAATGGGCACCACCACCAATGATGACGGGCGTTACCGCCTGACACAGGTTCCCAAGGGCGCATATCGCGTATATTTTTCCAAGTTGGGCTATGAAAGCCACACAGTAGACACCCTCATCGTTTCAGATTCCAAAACTATTGATGCGGCCATGACACCCACGGCGCTGGAAATGGATGAGTTTATTGTAGAAGATGAAATAGACGAAGACTGGCAGCGAAACTTCAGACGATTTAAAAGAGAGTTTATCGGCACCTCAGAACTTGCTGATTCCGTGGAAATTGTCAACCGGGAAGTGCTGCGCTTTAATACTCGCTGGTGGGGACGATTGGAGGCCGAAGCTGTTGAACCTCTGATTATTGACCACCATAAACTTGGCTACCGAATCACCTATTTCCTTGAGGAATTTGAAACCTCCGGCACTATGACCCGCTGGGACGGGGAGCCTCTGTTTGAGGAACTGGAGCCGGCAGACACCGAGCAACAGGAGTTTTGGGAAACGAATCGCAAGCAAGCTTTTAAAGGTTCATTAAGACACTTCCTTTTAGCTCTGATCAATAACCGTGTTGGTGATGAAGGCTTCGCTCTGCGAATTTACCGGCCCGACGGCCGGGGTGGAATAGAAAGCAGAAGCCGGAGAATCTCGACCTCGCGCATCCTTTCAGAGGATGATGAAAAGGAAAACACCTGGAATCTCAGCTTTTTCGGCAAACTTGAGATCATCTACTATCTTGCGGAAGAGTCGCCCCGATACAGAGAATGGCTCCGGCATCGGCAACGGACATTCTCCGGCAACCAAACCTCTTACCTCGAACTGAATGAACGCCCGATAACCATTGATCCGGAAGGAGAAATTCTTGAAACTTACGGCGCCACTCGATACGGCTACTTCGCATTTCGCCGGCTTGCCGATGTCACGCCCCGGGAATACCGACCAGAGGGATTGCAGGATCAGCTGCCGATTGTAGGCCGTGAAAACTAAAAATGCTCTTATTACCGGGCGTCACGGAGGGCTCAACCGCCAAAGCTTACCGACGATTGATTATATACTTAGGGGCTGTCTAAAAAATGAATTTTTGAAATTGGCAACCTGAAAAATTCGTCCGGCGATAAAGTATATATATCACTGTTGTCCGCCTTAAAAATATGTAGCTGTAAGAATCCCGAACATATTGTGTTGTTTGGTGAGGCCATAATAGTTGCTCCGGCCTTCAGGCCGGTGATAAAATGAGGTAAGCAATTACTGAAGCCTTTGACCCTTCACCCATAGGGCTAAAGGCCTGTTGTTTCCGGGGAGCTCTCTTACTTATGCTGTATAAAATATACACTTACCCAAAACTGACTTAGATATTTAAGGTTACAAATTCCAAAAATTTACTTTTCAGGCAGCCACAATAACTATTCTCATTGAAAAACCTGCGGGCCAAATTTTTCCGTTACTTCACAAAGGTGGGGAAAGTTTTAAAAGCTATTACCCCGCCTCACGGATGTTCGGGCAGCACAAACTCATAACCCCGGCCAATGAGTTTATCAAGCAAACGCTCTAAAGCTTTAACCGATACTTTTCGATCATGAAATAACATATTGGCGCCATCATGTAATTGATCCAGGGTGAGCTCCACAATTTCATCCGGGTCATCCGTTTCATCAAAGTTCCAGTCATAAGACATCAGTGTCCAGTTGGTTGCCTGCATATTCATATCAGCCAGAATATCCATTAGATAATCATTGTGCTGACCATACGGCGGACGGAAATAGTGGGGCCGGTAGCCGACAAGCTCCTCAACTTTATTTTGCAGCTTTTCTATTTCCTGCACGGTTTCGGTACTATCAAGTTCATCAAAACTCGTATGACTCCAGGAGTGGTTGCCGATCAGATGACCACGCCGGTGGATCTCCTTTACCATTTCTTTCATGGGTTCCTGATCTTCAAACAGATACCCATTTATAAAAAAAATAGCCTGCACATTATATTTGCTTAAAATTTCGAGAATCAATTGGGTTGTATCAACCATTGGGGTGTCATCAATGGTTAGTAATACTGTTTGTTCTACAGTCTCACCATTTATTGAGGTAATTTTATGAGTAGCCGGATCAATCCGGAACCGATCCTGAGCATGCTTATCCTCAAAGTCCTGTACCCAAAATGTACTGGTAATTAATATACCAACAAGCCACTTAGCGGTCATATAAAAAAGCCAAGACCAATTTTAAAATAAAACCTGTTCATATTATACGTGTTATCATCCATCGGAACATAAAATTTAGGCTCAGCTTTCAAATAGAATCTTGAAACAACCGGCCATATAAATGACATCCCTGTTTCCCAGGCCCACTGCTGAATGGCAAAATCCCCTTTGGTTTTGCCCAGAACCTCAAGCAAAAAGTCTACATCTTCACTAATATTTTCCGGGGCCTCTTCCCGGTAGGTAAAATCCAGATACTGATAATTTAACCCGATAAACAACTGCAAAGGGAAAACACCGAACGTGCTCACCAGTCCGGCACGAGCCCCTACTGTCGTTGACCAAAAGTCATACGCCTGATTCGTGTTTTCATAGATTGTTTCCTGACTCAGGTTATCATCCCGGTAGTTTACATACAAACTTGCCCGAAGGTGAGACTGCTCTGTCAATTGGACTACCCAGCGCTCAACCATTATCTCCGGAACTAAAGATGTTTGCGGCTTAAACGGGGCAACATTGAAATCGTGCTGAACCCCCATGCCGAACTCAAGCTGATCAATTATGCTCTGAGCTTTTAGTGGTGGTGTAAGTAAAAACAATGTAATCAGTATCCCGAAAAATGAGATACGGCTACCTGGAAGGCAAGGCTTTACACAGCTCATACTATTTTCCTGTATATGGATTACAGCAGGATGTAATCAGAATTGAGTATATACTCGCTCAGTTAATTTAAATAAAGATAACTAATACATAAACAAGCAGGGATAAAAACTTAGAGCAATTACAAACAACGAAGTTTCAGGGTGTAATTAGTGCCTGTAAGAAAAGGAATTAAAACGTGCTTTTTTTTGGAATTCTTATAAATTAAAAAGCCGGATACGTATCAGGTATCCGGCTTATGCTGTTGGTTCTCAATGCCAACAGATCAGGCTTCTGTTGGCTGGTTTATCACTTCTAAAAAAACTTTGTATCGCTGTCGCTCAGCCATGCTCAATTGCGATGTCATAGCTGAGATCAAGTAATTTTTTTCTCTATTATCACATCCAAATAGCCAATAATATTTTTGCTGAATAACTGGATAAAATATATACTTTGAGTCTTAATAGGTAAAATCAATAATTGCTATATTGTTATAAGCAAAACCTATAACCATGACTTTAACTCAGCTAAAATATCTCATCGCGGTTGATACACACCGCCGGTTCGCAACGGCTGCCGAGGTATGCTATATCTCTCAACCCAGCTTAAGTATGCAAATTCAAAAGCTGGAAGAGGAGTTAGGCCTGCGGCTGTTTAAGCGCGACCATTACCCGGTGGTGCCCACATCAGCGGGAGAAAAAATTATCCAACAGGCCCGGGTTGTTTTAAGGGAGTCTGAACGCATTCATAAAATTGCCAGACACCAGAAAGATCAGCTTCAACAGCATCTGCGCATTGCCGTTATACCAACCCTTGCTCCATATTTGCTCCCCTTCTTTATCACCGACTTCAGCCGGCAGTTCCCCGATGTCAAACTTTCTGTGTCGGAGCTTCCTACCGAGGATTTACTCGACAGCCTTAAAAGAGAGCAGGTCGATGTTGGACTGATGGTAACACCCTCTCACGAAGATCATATAGAAGAACATCCGTTATTTTATGAGTCGTTTGTTGTATACCTCTCTGAAGAGCATCCGTTTGCATCTAAAAGTGAGATTGGACTAAAAGAAATTGATCTTAGTGAAGTACTTCTCGTACAGGAGGTTCATTGCATCCGCTCTCAGGTAATTAATCTTTGCCGGGATTCAGGAGAAATATCAAAACACAATATCGATTATTCGGCCGGTAGTCTGGAAACGCTCAAACGCATCGTCGAAATTAAAAACGGGGTCACCATCTTACCCGAGCTTTCCACGGTGGATTTTACTGAGAAACAGAAAAAAAGAATCCGGCGGTTTAAGGAGCCCAGCCCGGTCAGAGAGGTGAGCCTGGTAGTTAATAAAGGTCACCTGAAAAACGAATTAACTGAACAACTGGCGCACTATATTATGGATTCCGTACCGGATAATATGAAAACCGCCGAGTCCAGTTTTATCGTCGACCGGTGATTCAAAATTGTCAGAGTGGTGTATATTTCCAATTATTTGATCAACCGACCTTTTCGCAGTCTGGGTTTAGTAACTTTTGCTGCTTTACTGTTTTACATTTTTTTCACAATACTTGACCCCGCGGCTGCCCGGCTCTTTGCCACCTACGACTTTAATGCCGCGATAATCACATTTTTTGAGATTGTAGCTGTATTCGGCGAGCCGGTCAATTTAATTGCTTTAGCCCTCATATACCTAATAGGCTATTTGCTGTTTAGCCGGTATTATGCCGCACCGTCAGCTTCCGGCCGCCTTGCCTGGATCAGCGGTACACTACTGTTTGCAACTACACTCACTTTGTTGCTAAAATTTGTTTTTGGCCGATACCGCCCGGAATTGTTCCTTGAAACCGGACTATACGGATTTGGCTTCTGGGGGACGGAAAGCAGCCATCAGTCATTTCCTTCCGGTCATGCTTCTATCACATCCGTCCTGTGGTTCGGCTGCTATTACTTTTTCCGGGATGCCCGCCTGCTTTGGATTATGGGAATATTCGTGGTTTTTGTCGCTTCCGGGCGATTGATTTTGGGGGCTCATTATCCGAGTGATGTTCTCTTCGGCCTATTGTTGGCTTATCTCTCAACTTCTATAGTCTATTCGCTTTTTTCCCGAAGCGCTAATTACCATAGCCAATAGATTGATTTGGATACCCTTGCCGGCTTACTAAGTGTCAGAATTTTAGTCTGTATGATTTCTTTATATTGCTGCTAATTAGTTTCTATAAGAAAACTCATGATGCCATTTGGAAACAATAGGTAATTAAGGTAAATCAGTAGATTAAGAAAAATTGGGTATTTGGCTCCATGAGTTGCTTAAAACCCAACCTGAATTACTGAATTACCTAATTTACTGCACCAGATATTGGCATTTTTTAAGATACTACCTGTTTTCTTACAGGCACTAATTAGGGCATCCTCAAAAAGTCGAGCCATTCCGAACTATGCAAGATAAAAGGCTAATCGTGCAGCTGTGATGATGCGCACTGATTAGTTCTTTTGCTGTTCGTCCAAAATTTGAGGTATCCC
>SLQI01000324.1 GCA_007131535.1 Balneolales bacterium
CAAACTGCCTTTGATCCTTGCCGGTGACTTAATATCTTGGCCAACCGCAGATTTTGTAAAATTTTGATATTCGCACAATTTACCGGCGGTTATTGGAGTAATGTGTGGTACGTATTTGCGGATCAACCAGTAAAAATCTTTTAGATCATGATCAGAACTTCTCTTGCGGCCATAAGTATTTCTTTTTTGACGTTGTTCACCTTTATCCCCGATGCCGAAGCTTTTCCGGAAAGAGAACGCGGCTGGATCTTCGGTATCACCGGCGGAGCCACGTACATGACGATCTCCGACCTGCCGGGCGACCTCTCGGCTGATCCCGTTATAGGATTTAACGGCGGGATAACGGCCGAGTATCACCTCGCTCAGGAAATTGTCTTCCGCCCGCAGCTGATATACAGTCAAAAAGGCTTCGCCGTCGACGGTGAAACAGAAGATACCGTTTACGACTACACCTTCACCAGCCAATACATCGACGCCGTCATCCCGCTGATTTATTCCTTTGAACTGCACTCTGAATTTGTTCCCCAGATCTTTTTGGGACCTACCCTCAGCTACGGCTTCGACGGTTCTTTTGAGGGAGAATTTGGTGATGAAGAATTCCCGGAAGGCTTCGATGACGATATCAACTTTTTTGATGTTGGCTCTACATTCGGGATCGGCGGAATCCAACATTTCCGAAATTTTGCCATGACAATCGATCTGCGTTACAATATCGGCTTTCTCGATGTCGGTATTCACGAAGATGATAGCTTTCGGAATCAGGGGTTCCAGTTAAACCTCGGTGTGCGATTTTAAAAACGGGGTTTAGCCGCTCTGAGGCGGGCCGAAAATCGGCATCAATCAACCCGGTTTAAATTGAATCCTCAGATTTTGTACATTGGCAGTCGTCCATACTGTTGGCTCCAAAATTTTTACGACTATGTACAAAACTCTAATTGCGGCACTTTTACTTATTATGGCTGCGCAATCATCCCAGGCTCAAACTGATGACTCCAGCTGGACCGGAACCTCTGACTACTTCCAACAGAAGTTGGAGGATAACGGCATCACAGGCGGCGCCCTCGTTTATCTGGAAGACGGGGAGATCCGCGGCAGCAACTACTACGGTATGGCCGATATAGAACAGGATCGTGCTGTTGACGGGAATACCATTTTCCACTGGGCTTCGATCACCAAAACCTTTACGGCGGTGGCGATTATGCAGCTCAGGGATCGCGGCAAACTCTCCCTGGATGACCCGATTACCAAATATCTGCCCGAAATCCGCGCCATTCACAACCCGTACGGCAGCATGGATGAGGTGACCATTTCCATGGTGATGAGCCATGCGACCGGACTCCGCAATCCCACCTGGCCGTGGGGCGGACAGGAAGACTGGCACCCGTTTGAGCCGACCGAATGGAGTCAGCTCGTGGCCATGTTTCCTTATACGGAAGTCGACTTTGAACCGGGTACCCGGCACAGCTATTCCAACCCCGCCATCATTTTTCTGGGGCGGATTATTGAGGAAATCACCAACGACAGCTACGCCTCCTACATGCACAAAAACCTGCTGATGCCGCTGGAAATGCACCACAGCTATTTTGACGAAACCCCGCCGCACCTCTCGGATTACCGCTCCAACAGCTACACGCTTTATGACGGAGAGCCTCAGGCAAACGGACCGGATTTCCACACCGGTATAACCATATCCAACAGCGGCCTCAACGCCCCCATCCGGGATATGGTGAATTATCTGTCATTTTTAACGGGATCGTTCGAAAATGCCGAAATACTCTCCCGATCCTCACTGGAGGAAATGTGGAACGTTCGGTACGACAGCTCCAATACCCGCGATCAGCTCGACTCCATCGGACTCGGCTTTTTTATAGATGAAGTCAACGGACACAAAGTTATCGGCCACACCGGCACTCAATGGTCGCACTACTCCTATTTCTATGTTCAACCTGAAACCGGCCGGGCCGTTATCGGCGTTACCAATACCGACAGCGACGACGATCACCCCGACTTGTTTGAAATCCGTGATGAATTGACAAAACACATTTTTCGCAATCTGTTTTAGAGAGGTTTGGTTGTTTGGGTGTTTGATGTTTGCTTGTGTGCGGCTACTTGAGCTTTAATTCAGCAATGAAAAACCGCTATGGGCGCAGGGGGGGGGTGAACCGCAGTGAGCACAGAGTTTATCGCGGAGGTACGCAGAGGGGGATCAGGCAACAAATTACAAATAAGCTCCAATATTCAATCACAGAAATTCCAAAGGGGTCCAAGGGTCAGTTTTGGTCATTGAACATTTGGTAATTGGAATTTATTTGAAATTTGTGATTTGTTATTTGCCGTTTCTCCCCCTTTGTGGTGTCTTCAAAACACAAAACCAAGTCTGAAGTTTGCAATATTCTGCAATGAACTGCGCAATTGACTATTGGTACTTTTACTTTCATCATCTCTTGTTGAGCCATCAGTATCAATTCTTTCCGAGTACCGATTCTCAGTTTGGTAGTCAAATCTTATGCCATACCCGACTTCAATGCCCGTATATAAGTTTTCCAGGATGAAGAAATCAAGACCGGAGCGAATGTTTAAGCCTACTCGATAGGTATGACTGACAGTTTCCCTATTACGTTCCACATACAAATCCTGAGTAGGATGAAAATCCGTTTGCTCTCTTTCAAACTGTGAAAGTGAAAAACCAACCGGAAGCTCAATACCAAAATAAGGGATCATACGATTATCACTGAAAATATGGCGAAAAATCCCTGGTCTCAGAGTAAGATCAAATTCCATAGATTCTCTGTCTTCTGTGTGAGTGATGTCATCATCACGGACATTTTCATAAGAGGTACTTGAAAAAGTGGTGTTAAAATCCCCTCTGACTCTAAAAGACCGGTTGGAGTCGAAATATCTTTGAAAAGAAAAATGATTAAAACTTACCGGAGAGGAAGAAAAAGGAGATACATGAACTTCCAGAGTCCGCGAGCCGGGATCCGGGGCCCAATCCTGTGCATTGGCTACAGAATGAGTTAAAATTGCAATAGCTATTAAAGGTATCGTAAAGGTGAATAAGCGTATCATATGTGAAAGATTTACTTTAATATTTATACAAACCATTACTAAATAGTAATTTCTTAATCATAAGACAAAAAACAGAATATTTATATTTGATATGGATATATAAATAGGTATAAATATACTAACACAAGGTGATTGTTAACTTAAATTTTAGCAGCCAACTTTTTGAAGGTATTGAACCTTAAATATGGAACCTTAAACTGCTTTACCTGGCAACTAATTCAAATCCAAATCCAACATCCAAACACCAAACAATCAAACAACCAAACCCTTTATCCTTCATCACAGCTTCATCAGAATTTTCTATATTGAGGGCGATCGTAAAACCTATACATCCAAAACTATTTAATCGCTATGGCGAAACTCAGATTAAAAGATCTCGACCTTAAGGGAAAAAAAGTGGTCATGCGGGTGGATTTCAACGTCCCGCTTGACGGTTCAACCATCACCGACGATAATCGCATCATTCAGGCGCTGCCCTCTATTGAGCATATTATTCAGCAGGAAGCTACGCTGATTCTCCTCAGCCATCTCGGGCGACCCAAGGGCGCTCCGGATCCGCAGTTTTCATTGAAACCGGTAGCTGATCATCTCGCGAATGTGCTGAAAGACAAGCTCGTCACCAAAGTACATTTTGCCGAAGATTGTATCGGGGAGAAGGCAAAAACGGCCGTGGACCAGGCCGGACCGGGAGAAATCGTGCTGATGGAAAACGTCCGGTTTCATCCGGGAGAGACCAAAAATGACCCCGAATTCTCGCAACAGCTGGCAGAGCTGGGCGAGGTGTATGTAAATGATGCGTTTGGCAGCAGCCACCGGGCACACAGCTCCGTAGCCGGCATCACCGAATATCTGCAGCCCGCTGCGGCCGGTTTTCTGCTTGAAAAGGAAATCGACTACCTCGAAAACAGTGTCAATAATCCGAAGCGGCCTTTTGTGGCCGTGTTGGGAGGAGCCAAGGTATCCGATAAAATAGGGGTGATCGAAAACCTGATCACCAAAGTCGATACCATTATTATTGGTGGCGGGATGACCTACACCTTCTACAAAGCCCTCGGACTCTCCATCGGCAACTCTTTATTGGAAGAGGATAAAGTAGGCCTCGCCAAAGAACTGATGGAAAAAGCCAAAGCCAATAACGTTGAACTGCTGCTGCCGGGAGATTCAGTCGTTGGCAAAGAGTTCGCCAACGACACTGAAAGCAAGGTGGTACTCAAAGACAACGGCATCGAAGACGGCTGGATGGGTCTGGATATTGGTCCGGACACGGCCCGCCTTTATGCTGATGAAATCAAAAAAGCCAAAACCGTGATTTGGAACGGTCCGATGGGCGTGTTTGAGATGGAAAATTTCTCCAGGGGGACATTCGCTGTAGCTGCGGCTATGGGTGAGGCTACGAAGAACGGAGCCATCACCATCATCGGCGGCGGCGACTCTGCCTCGGCCATCAAAAAAGCCGGTCTCGAAGAAACGGTCTCGCACGTATCCACCGGCGGCGGCGCCAGCCTGGAGTATCTCGAAGGGCAGGAACTGCCGGGCATTGCCCATTTGACGGATGGGTAGGTGGTTTTCTGTCAAAAACCATATATGTTATAATTCATTTTTAATGAGCATTAACTTAATCACACCACCTTCCAGGTTCCCAAGACCTGGAAGGTGGATTTAATCGCCTAATCAATATTAAGTTATACAAACCAACGTTTTCTTATAGACACTAATTAGAAATAAATATTGATCAACCAATCAGATGATTCCCACCCAAACCCAGGAAAAAATTCTTAATATAATCGGGCCTTACCGGCCTAAAATGGTAGGGGCGTTCGGGTCTTATGCAAGAGGTGAACAAAATCCGGAAAGTGATCTGGATATTGTAGTCGAATTTGAAGAAGATTTGAGTCTGTTGGATATCATAGGTTTAGAACAAGAGTTATCAGAAGAACTTGGAATAAAGGTTGATTTGATAACAAAAAAGTCAATTCATACCAGGCTAAAGCCTTATATAGAAAAGGATTTGATACGACTTGATTAATGGAGAAACACGTAATTATCTACTTAGAGCATATTGATGAATGCATATCAAAAATTAATAGATTTGTGCGGGATGTGAGTCGTAATCAATTTATTCGTGACGATTTAATACAGGATGCCGTTATCCGAAATCTTGAGATCATAGGCGAAGCAACGAAGCAAATCGACCACGAGTTCAGAAAAAAACATCCGGAAATAGAGTGGAAGAAAATTGCAGGTTTAAGGGATAAGTTAATTCTAATATAGTGCCTGTAAGAAAACGTCAAGATCAAGGCGCGCGAAGTTCCCAAAAAGCGCAGTGTACAGAGCGTACATGAGCATTTTTGGGACAAGCGGAACGAAGATATTGGCGTTTACTTACAGACACTACATATAGGTGTAGATATAGAAGCTGTCTGGGTTGTAATCAAAAAGGAAGTCCCTGATCTTGAAACTAATATAAAGCGGTTGATCCAGGATTATAAAGAAGACTAATACCGTCATGGTTTGGAATCATTTATTCCGGGCGGCACTCTATTCTCATTCAAACAAATCCACCCCCGCGCTACTCTGTAAATCAGGTA
>SLQI01000060.1 GCA_007131535.1 Balneolales bacterium
CAAAAAAAAGCGGGACCCAAAACTGAATCCCGCCTTATTAGTTTAAAAATCCTGCTGCGTTAATTGCTAATCATCCTCGCAATCCACGAGATCAAAATCAGCATCCCAGCAGTACTCTTTGATTTCATCTTCACCACCGAACCGATAGGTCATCTCCCCTTCCCCGCTTTCATAATCAAGTACGGCGTTGAGATTCTGGGTGGTTTCCTCATCAATGAGCCTGTTGAACATAAGAGTCACCTCGCCTTCCTCAACCGAATAGGTGGTATTATTGCGAGGCAGCGGAGCATCAGGTTCATATCCGTGCCGAACTTCAATATTGCTGATGAAATCATCTATAGCTGTCCATTGAATTTCAGCAGCTTGCAACTCTATGGGATCGGCACTCAGATCATGCAATGTCCATCTGATCTGGTCATGTTCCTGGCTGGTCGAGCCATCGACAAGTTCAAATTCGCCCTCTTCGGTATTATCACCAAAAATTAAGAGCGACCAGTTTACACCGCCGTCTCCCCGTACCTGTGCACGTAACATGGCCGGGTTGTCGATTTCCACACCGTCATAAAACCCGGTTTCAAGATCATATTCCCAGGCGAATGCATCCCGGTCAAATTCTCCTTCAATATCTCTGGCCGGTTCCAATACACTTCGTAGTGATGGCAATATTTCCCCTTCGATATGATAAATCATATCTGCCAGTATCGCCTGCATCAAAACATCCGGTTCTTCAACTTCATTATATTCAGTTTGAGGGATGTTTTCGCCGGAGGGCTCAATATCGCCAAGGGGTCCGAAGTCATATTGCATGCCTTCAAGTGGCGGGATCTCAGGTGGGTCTATTTCATCTTCAGGTGTAGCCGGTTGATCATCACAGGCTGTCAGCCCGAATGTCAGCAGCATCAATAGTAGCAGCAGTCCGCTATATCTACGCATAGTTTATCGGTTTTCAAAGTTAAAATTAGTATGCGTTAAGTAACCCCACCATCATTACGCTCACTTTAACAGGATATGCTACCCATTGCCAAATCAGCGTAAAGGATCGTGCCCGGTTTAAATTACAACTAAATTCAGGGTAAAACCACCGTAATTGAAGGTGGATTAAATGAAAGTGCAACTGTGACCGGAGTTTAACAATCGACTAAATCAAAGTCTGAGTCCCAGCAGTAAGAGGTTGTATCCTGCTCCGCTCCCAGTCTGTAGAACATCTCCCCTTCTCCATCATCAAAACTGAGTTCGGCATCGATTTTTTGGATAATCTGATCAGCAATGACTCTGTTAAACCGGATTTTCATCAGGCCGTCTTCAACCAAAAACCACGTGTAATTTTTGGGCTCTCCCGTCTCCGGATCAAAAGCGGTAGTAACGTTTAGTTGTTTTACTACATCTTCATCAACATACCAGTCCGTCTCCAGTGCTCTGTTATTTTCTGTATCTATTTCCGGATCAAATATCGTCCACTCCGAATCGGTGTAGTCGGCATTCGAATACGCTTCAACCAACAGGAACTCCCCGGTTTCAGTCTGCTCCCCGAAGATGAACAACTGCCAGTGGATTAAATCCTCTTCCGTATGAGCCCCTTGCAGCATCGCCGGATTGTAAAGATCAATTCCACTATAAAACTCCGATTGCAGGTCATATTCCCAAATGAAAACTCCGTTTTCGAACTCACCGCTTACCTCCAGGGATGGTGAGAGGGCCCTATCCAAAGCGTCAAAAAGCTGGCCGTCCACCCTGTGCTTCAATACAGCCAGAACATCTTTAAGGAGTTCCTCAGGTGCGTCAACTTCATCATGTTCGGGGGTGGAGACGTGGCTGTCTGTCGGTTCGATCTCTCCCAATACACCGAAGTCATAAGACAAGCCATCAAAGGAAGGGAGCTCAGGTGGATCAATTGGTTCTTCAATAGAAGCCGGTTGATCGTCACAGGAAGCCAGACCATAAATCAGCACAATCAGCAGTAAATAATTTATTCGCATTGGTTTTAATAGTATATGAATTACCGGTTATTTCTCGAACATCCGTCAAATTTGCCCGACAGATAACTTATGTATTAATAACTGAGATTAGCAACATTTCCGGTTGAATTGGACTCAAATCGCTTTTCTGCACTAAAATGAACTCACCAAAAGGACGAATATGCCGCTGACCCGATGCACGCTTGGCATTTTTTTAACAAGCATATAGGGCAGGTCAGGTATCAAAGTTTCGGAAGGTGAGTTGGATTTTAGGGAGCAAATAGTTGTAAGTCCTTTAGTTCAAATGCCGTAGTTGCTTTTCGGACCCCTGATAGCCCTTAATAATTTCGGGATTTATTTCATTATAAACCCCATCAGGTCCTTCGGACGCAGACGGGGTTTCAGACGTTAAATCTGACAGCGTCCGCAAGACCTGTCAGCATTCATTTCAAAGCGTAAATACTCCGCAATCAATAGCATCACCTAAACCCTACGCCCTTTATGAAAATCCAAACCAAAGACCTCCACTTATCTACCGACGGATTCTCCGATATCCACGATATTACGGATCGGGTTGATGAAATCGTTCGGGAATCGGGAATTAATGAAGGCATTTGCCATGTTTTTGCTGTCGGGTCTACGGCATCAATTTCCACAATGGAATATGAGCCGGCCCTTGTAAAAGACATACGTGAAAAACTCGAGGATTTTGCCTCTGAAAACATGCGCTCCCATCACTCGGAGACCTGGGGAGATGACAACGGGTTCTCCCACATTCGGGCAACGTTTATGGGTCCCGGAATAACGGTGCCGGTTCGGGATCGACAATGTATTCTCGGTACCTGGCAGCAAATAGTCGTTCTGGATCACGATAACCGGCCAAGACAACGCCATATCGTAGTCCAGGTTATGGGGAATGCTTAAAGATGATTCATCCTGTCAAACTCTCGTTTATCATTTTATTTTGGTTTACCGTTACCATTATCTTCGGAACCGGTTGCTCGAATACTACCCCAAAACCTTATGAACGTGATATGAGTGATACCAATCGCGAGTTAGCCACCTTCGGTGCCGGATGCTTCTGGTGTGTAGAAGCCGTTTTTCAACAGTTGGAAGGCGTCTATAACGTCCATTCCGGCTACAGTGGCGGAGTTGCCGAAGATGCCACCTACCGGCTGGTAAGCTCCGGTAAAACCGGGCACGCGGAAGTAGTACAATTGGAGTACGACCCGGAGGTCATTCCGTATGATAAATTATTGGAAGTCTTTTTCAAGACACACGACCCCACCACCTTAAACAGGCAGGGAGCTGATGTCGGCCCGCAATACCGGTCGGTGATTTTTTTCCATAACGCGCACCAAAAAGAACGTGCGCAAACGGTTAAACAAAAACTGGATGAAGCCGGTATCTTCAATAACCCGATTGTAACCACGATTGAGCAATTTAAAACTTTTTATAAAGCGGAAGACTATCATCAAAATTATTTTAAAAACAATCCTGAGGCCGCCTACTGTCAGTTTGTAATTGTGCCCAAACTTGACAAAATGGAAAAGCTGTTCGAAGATTTGTTGAGGGAGTAAGCTCGTCTGTTTATTTCATACATCCTGCGACTTAGGGGCAGTTACTGATTTATTTTACTAACCATTTAAGAATTTCAAGCTTTGGTCACAAAACTTCTTTTGCTTTAATCCCGACGATAAAAAATATGACCCCAACAACCGTCTCAAATTTGTCTCATAATTGTCCCAAAATCATAATTTAATGTTAATACTATTAAACAAAACACCAATAGATCATATATCATTTATACTTATTTAATATTCTAATTAAAACTATATAAAAGTCACATATCGGAATAATTATTATCATACCATCCGTTTTAAAAAGTACCGCATATAAACAGTCACTAAATCTGATTCAACATGCGTACTTTAACTTCTTACCCCGCTTTAGCTTCCATATTAACGGCATTCATCTTATTGAGTTTTACCTCTTTAACGAGTGCTCAGGATATTGTAGATGACCTGAGAGAATATGATCAATTTTCTGAGTTTGCCGATTTGCTGGAGGAGACTGGATTAGCAGAACAGTTGACGGATGGGGATTATACTGTTTTTGCTCCGTCGAATGAAGCTATCCAGGGATTGCCACCCCAAATAACACAGGATGAACGGCAAATGAGTGAATTGTTGCTGGGGCATTTTGTGGAGGGTGAAAACTCCTCTGAGGAGCTGGCCGAAATCGGTAATGTTCAAGCCGCCAATGGTATGCCTCTCCAGGTTCAGGCCGGGCAGCCGGGCGAGCTTATGGTAGGCAACTCGATGATCAGTGAACCTGATATGGAATTAGATAATGGTGTAGCTCACGAAGTATCCGAAATTATCATTCCTCAACAACAGCAACAACAACCCCCGCAAGATCCTCCTCAGGACCCTCCCAGATAACTTCGCTTTAGCGGATTGATTATCATCAGACTCTTAGATGAGACAACCTCTGGCGTAATAATTTCCGTCAGAGGTTTTTTTATGAATTTCGATATTTGAACTAACCACCAATAAAAAAGGCGGGGGTACCCTTAGCACCACCGCCTTAAATATCTTTAAAAAGACAACTAATCAAGCCTGAGGTGTTTCTCCACCTCCCCCGGGGGCGCCGGTCGGAGCTTGCTCGGTGAATTGGATTTGATTGTTGAAGGCCGTCTTCAGCTCTTCAAGGTCATCTTCGGTTATTAAATCATCGATATTTTCAACACCGACTTTCTGGATGAGATTAAACACCAGTCGGTTAAACAAAATCTGATGAGCCATGGAAGTCAACTGAAGCAGTTGATCCTGCGGAATCTGCTGATTGGCCAGCTTCAGCTTGTTAAATATTGGCTCAACAATATTCTCAGCTTTCTTTGCAAGCTGCTGCTCAAGCTCCTGAGCTTTTTCGTTATTCTTGCTCGTTACTTCGTTGCCTTGACTATCTACTAATTTCATGATCTTTGTTTAGTTAAATTGGAATTGGCCTAACTTTGTGAAGCGTTTTTTATTGTTTCTTATGTCGGGTTTGCCTGCTGATAATACAACCCCATCCGGGTAAATTTAAGTAGTGCCTGTAAGAAAAGTGGCTGTGCCGTATGAAAACGCCAGGATCAAGGAGCACGAAGTTCCCAAAAAACGTAGTGTACAGAGCGTACATGAGCATTTTTTGGACGAGCGGAACGCCGATATTGGCGTTTTCTTACAGACATTCATTAACTCTTATAACACCGGGATTACGTTAATCTCCAAAATTATAAAAACTATCGACTAACGGTTTGGCACCTCTGATGCTAAACAATCAAATGATCCCTTATGTTCATATTTATCAGATTTATATAAAATTTAGAATCACACTCAGGTTTGTAGCGCTACCACGGGCATAAGAGGGCGGAGCGCAAATGTAGCACTGGGATTAAAATGTATCCACTCAGTCACATCCCGAGGCTTTGAAGAAGAACCTGCTATAAAAGATTGCCGGGGGTTGCACGATAAAATCCGTGTTCATTCGCGTGAACCCGGGATGGACGTAGCATACCTTAGTAATAGTTGCTGCTCACCCCGTCGTACCCAACCCGCCCGCTATTGCATTGACGACGAGTAACAGCTCCGGCAGCATTTCCTGAGCTTCTTTTTCACGCCCCTGCCGTTTAAGCTCCCGCCACTGACGCACTTG
>SLQI01000022.1 GCA_007131535.1 Balneolales bacterium
ATCTGAATGTACTGGCCCGCGAAGAGTTTTAATGATGACATCAACCCGAAACACCCAAAGCTATGAGTAGTCAAAAAACCACCGATGCCGATGTTTCCCGCCAGGTAGCGGAAGAATCACGAGAGTTGGACTGGAAGAAACCGTCATTTTCCGGTCAGCTTTTCATGGGATACTTTGACGCCTCCGGTATTCTGCCTTATGATGAATTAAAAGGGCATGAAAAAAAAGAGGTAGAAGCTTTCTGTGATAAGCTCGAAGAGTATCTGCTGAAAAACTATGATGCCGATGAAATCGACCGGAAAGGCAAAATCCCGGATAAGATTATAAACGACCTGAAAAAAATGGGATTATTTAATCTCAAGCTGCCCAAAGAGTACGGAGGGCTGGGATTCAGTCAGCAGGGGTTTGCCAGGGTTGCCGAGGTCGTCACCAGCCATTGCGGTTCGCTGAGCGCGTGGGTGTCGGCCCATCAAAGTATCGGTGTTCCCCAGCCGCTGAAACATTTCGGAACGAAGGAGCAAAAGGATAAATATTTCCCGAAGCTCGTTAACGGCGAAATATCCGCATTCGCCCTTACGGAACCCACCGTCGGCTCTGATCCGGCCCGGATGAAAACCTATGCCGAGCCCAGTGAAGACGGCAAACACTACTACATCACCGGAGAAAAACTCTGGTGTACAAACGGCTCGGTTGCTGATCTGCTCGTTGTCATGGCCGGCACTACCGATCCTTCGACCGGGAAAAAAGGAATTACCGCATTTATCGTGGAAGTCCCGAGTGATGGTCTGGAAGTAGCCCATAGATGTGATTTTATGGGCCTCAAAGCGATTGAAAATGCGCTGATCACTTTCGACAAGGTGAAAGTGCCCCGGGAGAACATCCTCGGTGGCATCAACAAAGGTTTGAAGCTGGCACTGGAGACTCTGAATACCGGTCGCCTGACGGTACCGGCCTCTATGACGGCAGCATCTAAAGTTGCGCTGCGAATCGTCCGCGAATGGTCCAAAGAACGGGCACAGTGGGGGCAGACCATTGGCAAGCATGAGGCGGTATCCGCCAAAATTTCGTACATCGCCGCGCATACGTTTGCCATTGATGCGATGACGTATCTGACCTCCCGGCTGGCCGATCAGGAAAATGTGGATATCCGGATTGAGGCGGCTATGGCCAAGATGTTCACCACCGAGCACGGATGGACGATATTAGATCATATGGTGCAGGTTCGCGGCGGACGCGGATACGAAACCGCGGAATCCCTCAAGGCGCGCGGCGAGAAGCCGATCCCGGCTGAGCGAATGGTGCGTGATCTGCGCATCAACCGGATTTTAGAGGGATCCACCGAAATCATGCACCTGTTCCTGGCCCGCGAGGCTCTGGATACACACCTGAAAAAAGGCGGTGACCTGCTGAACCCGAAGCTGGATCTGGGGCAAAAGATTATAGGGGCCATGAAAGCCGGTGCATTCTATGTGCCGTGGTATCTGACCCGGTACTCCCCGTTTGTTACCAACAAGAGCTTCAGTGAGGAGCCTGCAGCGCTGCATCCGTATTACCGGTATGTAGCCCGGGTAAGCCGAAAACTGGCACGGACTATCTTCCATAAGATGGGCCGGCATATGGCCGCGCTGGAGTATAAACAGCGAACACTTGCCCGCATCGTGGATATCGGTACTGATCTGTTCTCCATCACCGCTTGTGCCGCCAAAGCCGGTTACATGATCCGCGAAGGCCACAGTAAGGTTGAGGTGATGAATTTGATGAACGCCTATTTCACCTTTGCCAAAACCCGCATCGATCGCAATTTCGATGAGCTTTGGAAAGCTTATGATAAAGAGCAGAAGATGCTGACTAAAGATGTACTCGATGATCGGCTGCTCTGGCTGGAAAAAGGCATCATCAACCCGAAATGGGAAGGGGAAGTCGTTAACGATAAGGTTACCAGAGGCGTAATCTCAGTCAAATCGCAGGCCGGTAGTGACGGGGAGGCCAAGCAAAACGGCTCAACCGAAAAAGCTGAAACCAATGAGTAGGCAAACCGTAAGCCTATATAAATAAGTTGATCGAAACGAGATAAAACGGACGGATGGCTTTGCTGTTCGTCCGTTTTTTTGTTTGATGATTAAGTGTGATTTCAGGTCACCGGACAAATTGAATCGATGGTGGATGTCCAAATCAATTCCCGGCTGAAAGCTTCATAATTTATTAAAATTCGGTATCTTTCGACGCTAAAAATTTTCAACCGTTCACTTCTATAGAATTTTATTTCCTTATGATTATTGGAGTACCCAAAGAGATCAAAACCCACGAGAACAGGGTAGCGTTGGTTCCCGGTGGAGTAACCGAATTGGTACGAAACGGCCATTCCGTAATAGTGGAAAAGCAGGCCGGCCTTGGAAGCGGTTTCAACGATGAGCAATATATTGAAGCCGGTGCCGAAATGATCGACACGCCTGACGAAGTCTGGGAGAAGGCCGAGATGATCATGAAGGTCAAAGAACCGATCAAAGAGGAGTACCCCCGGATGCGCGAGGGACAGATCGTATTTACCTTCTTTCACTTTGCAGCCAGCCGCGAGCTGACTCAGGCCGTGGTGGATTCCGGCTGTGTTGCCATTGCCTACGAAACCGTGGAAAAAGCTGACCGGTCGCTTCCATTGCTCATCCCGATGAGTGAGGTTGCCGGGCGGATGTCGGCACAACAAGGCGCCAAATACCTGGAAAAGGCGCAGGGCGGTCACGGTATACTGTTGGGAGGTATCCCCGGAGTGAAACCGGCCAACGTGCTGGTTCTCGGTGGTGGGATCGTCGGTGTAAATGCAGCAAAAATGGCGGCCGGCATGGGTGCCAATGTAACGATCATGGATATCAACGTAGCGCGGCTGCGGCAGCTGGATGATTTCATGCCGAAGAACGTCACCACACTGTATTCCTCCGAAAACAACATCCGGCAGATGCTGCCGAACCTTGACCTTATCATCGGCGGTGTACTGATCCCCGGAGCGAAAGCGCCGAGCCTGATCAAGCGCGATATGCTCAAAGACATGAAGAAAGGTTCAGTTCTGGTGGATGTGGCCATCGATCAGGGCGGATGCATCGAGACGGCCAAGCCGACTACCCACGACAAACCCACTTATGTGGTGGATGATGTGATTCACTACTGCGTGGCCAACATGCCGGGGGCGGTGCCGTATACCTCCACCGTCGGTCTGACCAATGTTACGCTCTCTTATGCTATCGACCTGGCCAACAAAGGCTGGCGCAAAGCCATTGATGAGGACCCGACACTGGCCAAAGGCCTCAACATCGCCCACGGAGACATCACCTATAAATATGTAGCCGATGCTTTCGATATGGAGTATACTCCTCTCGATAAGGTGATGGCGTGAATTGTTTGGTAGTTAGGTAATTAGGGTAATTGTGGTAATTGGGTTGAATGGATAGAAGTTCGCCATATATAACCAAATTACCTCAATCCCTTATTTACCTCAATTACCTTCATCCTTGCGGTTACCCCACCGCAGCCACTTCATACTCAGCCGGATCAAAATTCAGAATGCGCTCTTCGATCTCGGCGGGGTCTTTGAGCTCCATGATTTGCGCGCGTAGTTTTTTGCCGTTGCGGATGCCTTTGATGTAGTTGCCGTAGTGTTTTTTCATCATGATCACCCCGTATTTTTCGCCGTGATACTCCACGGAAGCCCGGAGCTGATCGGCGCACATGGCCAGCCGTTCGGCTAATGTGGGCTCGGGGATATGCTCGCCGTATTCGAGATAGTGGCGAACCTGCTGAAAAATCCAGGGGTTGCCGATAGCCGCACGGCCAATCATCACGCCGTCGACGCCGGTTTCATCAAACAGGTATTTGGCGTGTTCGGGAGTGGTGATATCGCCGTTGGCGATGACCGGGATTTCGAGTCCGGGTGTGTCTTTGAGATATTTGAAATACTCCCAGCGAGCTACGCCTTTGTATTTCTGGCAGCGGGTGCGGGCATGCACGGTCAGCGCTTTGACGCCTACCTCTTGCAGCATCAGGGCGACCTCCCGGATGCGAATGGTTTCATCATCCCAACCCAGACGCGTTTTGACGGTCACCGGCAGGGACGTGGCATCGACCACCGTGCCGGCCATACGTTCCATCATCCCGAGATCCCGAAGACACGCGGAGCCGGCGTTTTTCTTGACCACTTTGTAGACCGGGCACCCGAAGTTAATATCCACCAGATCGGGGTTGTTGGCTTCGGCAACTTTGGTGGCGCCATGCATCGCCTCTTCGCGTCCGCCGAAGATCTGAATGCCGAATGGCCGCTCCATTTCCTCAAAATGCATCTTATGCAGACCGTGATCCCGGATAAGTGATTCGGAGCTGATGAATTCGGTATACACCACATCCGCTCCCTGCCGCTTGCACATCTGCCGGAAGGGAGAGTCGGTGACATCCTCCATGGGAGCGAGGAATAAGGGCTTAGATCCGGTTTGAATAGGTCCGATCTGCATGGAAATAAAAGGCTTTGATGTTATCGGTGGTGATCCGGAATATTACGGAAAATAAGCATGAAGATTGTGTAAGAATGGGGTGTCACTTGAGAGAAACCACGAAAGCCGGCTGTCCGGCGTAGCCGGGCTGTCGGCATGGCAGCTAATAGAAAAAAGGGCGGAACCGCCAAGGCGCCAAGGACGCGAAGGGAAGAGGAACCGCAGAGAACGCTGAGTTTATCGCGGAGGTACGCAGAGGGGTGTCAGGCAAGAAATCACAATTTCCTTCCAAAACTCCACGAGGATTCCTTTGGAGCTTTGGAAGGAGTTTGTTTGGGATTTCCCTTTAATTCTCCTCTGTGTACCCCTGTGTGCTCTGTGGTTAAACGAGAAGGAACCGCCAAGGCGCCAAGGACGCGAAGGGGGGGGAGGAACCGCAGAGAACGCTGAGTTTATCGCGGAGATCGCTGAGGGGGATCAGGCAAGAAATCACAATTCCCAAATTTCAAATCCCAAATATATTCCAATTATTCAATTATCTAAACTCCAAACGGGTGTAGGGACCGGTTTGGGTCATTGAAAATCGGACATTGGGATTTATTTGTAATTTCGTACTTGATATTAGGGATTGACAACTGACAAACTGACAACTGATCACTGATAACTGATAACTGCCCCCACCCTCACTCGGAGCTCTCCGCGAATCACTCTGCGCCCTCTGCGGTTCCTCTTCCTCTGCGGTTCCTTCCATAACAGGCACTTATTTTGCGGTTATTCTAATCGTGCATCATGAACCACTTTCGGAAGCGTTTGTTAAAAAAATCAAGCTAAAAGCGCTTTTCAGTGTTATAATATTGACGCGAAAAACGATATCTTTTCATCAAATCTTAAACCTTTGAAATCTTTCACACAGAAGGAGGGTCCTATGGCTGTAGCCACCAAAAGTAACATTGAAGAACTACTTGGTGATGAGGCTGAAAAACTGCTGAATCACGAATGCAAAACCATCCCGAAGAATCAGCTACATCTGCCTTCTCCGGATCATGTGGATCAGGTATGGAGTCAGTCTGATCGCAACAATCGGGTGCTGCGTAACCTGGAGTGGCTGTATGAGAACGGCCGTTTAGGAGGCTCGGGCTATCTTTCGATTTTGCCTGTGGACCA
>SLQI01000212.1 GCA_007131535.1 Balneolales bacterium
TCCTGCTCCTGAGCCACGGCCATCGCGCGTCGCTCCTCAGCCTTGGCGCGGGCCACCTGCAGGTCAGCATTCGCCTGATCGGTCTGCAGTTTCGCGCCGACGTTGTCGCCTACATCCACATCGGCAATATCAATGGAGAGAATATCGAAAGCGGTGCCGCTGTCCAGGCCTTTATCCAGCACTACTTTGGAGATCTGATCGGGATTTTCGAGTACGGCTTTGTGATCCACCGAAGAACCGACGCTGGTTACCACGCCCTCACCCACACGAGCGAGTACGGTTTCCTCGGTAGCACCCCCGACGAGGCGATCCAGGTTAGCGCGCACCGTTACCCTCGCGGTTGCCTTAACCTGTATACCGTCTTTCGCCAGTGCCGTAATGACCGGCGTGTTAATCACTTTCGGGTTCACCGAGATCTGAACGGCTTCAAACACATTCCGTCCGGCCAGGTCAATGGCGGCGGCCCGTTCGAAGGTCAGGCCAATGTTCGCTTTATCCGCGGAAATCAACGCATTGACCACCCGCTGCACATTACCTCCGGCGAGGTAGTGTGCCTCAAGGTTAGCCATGCTTACGTTCACACCCGCTTTAGTAGCTGTAATCGCTGCCTTTACAATCGGTCCCGGAGGTACCTTCCGGAGTCTCATCCCTACGAGGTCACCGAAAATCTTTATCCGCACTCCGGAAAAGAACGCCGTGATCCACAGGCCAATCGGCACGAAATAGAAAAACGTGAACAGAAAGACCAGGACCAGACCGATGACTACCAGACCAAAATATTCTTCCATGAGTATTGCTGCTTATTTAGTATGATTCTTACAAAATTCCATGCGGATTATACGAATTTCACAATTTAATTTATAGCCTTGCAATGAAGTGATATTTTAAGCGCACTCATTCCATTGGCAAGTTTGTTTTTAAACCGCGGATTTTCGTGGATTGAATACGGATTTTTTTTGCCGCGGATTTTAGCGGATAGAACGCGGATTTTATGTAATGATATAACATCGGTTTCCGCCATTGGTCATCCCGTGATTGTAATCCCACCTTCGGTGGCACTGTTGAAAAGGTGACATAAACCTGCATAAAACCTAAACGCCGGCCGAGTGCATCCCCGCACCGGCCCATTATCACCACGCGTCCTCGCGTCGTATATGGCTGGCGCTTTCCCGTGCATCCCTCGTCCACCTATAATAGCAGGTTCAATTTCATAGCCTCGGGATGCTGGGTGGTGGATGATCCTCGTACCCCGACCTTTTGCTCTGCAACGGTCGCCTGTGCCTGTGGCAGGGCTATGTTCGGTCGTCCTCCACTGCGTTCCGGACTAAGTGTTATTTACACATAGCCCATATATTCCGTTTTAATCCGTGCAGATCCGCGGTTAAAAAACCTGTCAATGGAAGGCTGCGTTGCTGCTCATTTAGCGCTTGCAGCCCTACACGGAAACCACTACACTCGGTGCAAATTTAGAGTTTCGAATTTAGGATTTAGGATTTAGGATTTAGGATTTCGAATTTCGAACTTCCAACATGTCCGAATCTAAATTTGATAAAATCTGGCAGCAGATAGCGCCGATCCGCCCGGAGCTGGATGCGATCATGGAAATGCACGGAAATACCAGGCTGGTAGATTATGTCCGTGGGATATGGTCGTACCGGCCGGATTCTGTCTATAAAGGGCGCCTGCCCGAAATCGCCGGAGTCCTGGGCCGACAGGTTCGCCGGTTGTGGGGGGATGAAACCGCCGCCCGGATCGAACAGCGGTTTCCGGAAGCGCCGGTCGTTTCTACCGGCGACCATCACGGTATACTCAGCTTTCCGCTGTTCGTCCACAGTAATCTGATGTTCTGCCTTGACTCGCTGATCAGCGAAACTCCGGATTCCAGAGTGCTGCTGGCCACCGGCAACATCCCGCTGATGAATTTCACTTTCCCGCGGGGAATCACGCTGACCGAGCCCAATGCCAAGGGCCGCCCTACCACCATCCCGATGTTTCCGTACAAAATGGAGCGTACCTGGGTGTATGGCGCGCCGGCCTACGGGGAGGACGCGGTTGAAAAAGCGGCCGACCGCACCCAAAAGCTGGCCCGCGACGGGATGATCACCGAACAAAAAGAATCTGTGGTTCAGGATACGCTGCAGAATGTCATCGGCGGCGATGATATTCTGAATCAACCCGATTATGCCGCGCAGTCCAGCGTGGTCAACACCCGGTTGTGGCAGAAGTTTTTCAGCGAGCGACCCCCGGCCGAGCTGCTTCCGCTGCAGCTTGAGGAAATCGTAAGCCAATGGCTTGTAAAAGCGCTTGAAGAGGATCAGGACCTGCCGGTGATCCGCATGCTGCTGGACTCCCGCTGGCGCGAACAGGCTACCGGATTGTTCAATGGCGTGCCCGGCTGCTGGGATACGGAGCGCAAAACCGGCTCTTTCCTGTTTTGGGGCGCCGGCACGCGAGGTCAGCCGATTTCGCTTTGGGAAGACGAGCCGGGCCGGCTGATCGGCATAGATCCCTCAACCAAAGAGCCGGTCAATTTTGAGCTCAACTCCCGCACCTTAGCGGATATGCTCAGCCGGAAACTGCTGATCCCCAACCTGCTGGTCACATTCACCACCCTCAGCTTTTATTTCGGCATCCGCTGCTACGGCGGATTCATGCAAACCGATTATCTTGTGGGGATGAAACAAGGCTGGCTCAGCCTACTCCGCAATTTCGGTTTTGATGATGAAGCGGAGCTTGTCTCCGAAGTGCCGACCGCCAACTACCTGACCGGTCCGTCCACCTCATTTGTCCGGCACGGCGAAACCCTGACCGGCTCCGGCACATTCGATCTGATCGAGCGGGGCGGATTGCGACCGCATGAGCTGAACGCTGCCGCCGGGCACACCGTATGGCAGCTAAATACCCCGAGCCTGCCGGTGATTTACCGCATCATCATGGGCTCGCAAGCCGATCCGGACCTGGCCGATGTAGATATTTATGAGGCCGTTGAACACGGGAAGCTGCAGGATCTTATTCTGAGGTGAAGGGGGTTTTGATTTCCGGGGTGAAAGTACCGATGTGGAAACGTAATTTCCCGTTGAAGTTGTGCTACACGCACCAAAACCGACGATAATTGATTGATTTATAAAGTAATAGATTCCAAAATCCCATTATCATTTCGCTTATGGCACAACGAATTACCGTCGAAGTCCGAAAGATGAACCTGAGGCTGAGGGAGCCGTTTATGATCTCCTTTCATACGTTTACGCATCAGGAGAATGTGCTGGTGAAACTGCATTTCGGTGACCATACCGGCATGGGTGAGGCAGCTCCGTTTGAGTGGGTGACCGGCGATTCTCAGCAGGATGTGCTGGATCAACTGACTCAGCTCAACGAAATCCCGTTGGACCCGCGGGATACTGAAATACCTGAATTTCACCGTTTTTTGGATGATTATGCGGTATCGGCCACAACCCGGGCTGCGCTGGATTTCGCTTATCACGACCTGATCGGAAAAATCAGGGGTGTACCGGTCTGGAAGCTGTACGCATCCCGGCAGCACCGCGCTTCGGAAAGTTTTACGCTATCGATCAAAGCCCCGAATGCAATGGGTGAGGAGACCCGCTCCGTCTGCGAAAAGTACCCGGAGCTGGAGGTGTTGAAAATCAAACTGAAGGGTGATGAGGCGGATATCGAACGCGCCGAACGCATCCGGGCGGCGTTGCCGCGTCCCATGCGGTTTATGATCGACGCCAACCAGGGTTTTGAAAACCCGGAGGAAGCCGTGCGAATTCTCCGGAAAATCCAGGGGATTCTGGGGGATGTAATTCTGGTAGAAGAGCCTCTGCCCAAAGGCGACCTCGACGGACTCAAGCAGGTCAAAGACCAGATTGAAGGGACGATGATCTTTGCCGACGAATCCGTTGTGAACCTGGAAGATGCCATGAAAATAATCAAAAAACAGGCTGCCGACGGCATCAACATCAAGCTGCAAAAAGCCGGCGGCATCTGGCCCGGCAGACGCATTGCCGAAGCGGCCGAATCCGCCGGACTCAAAGTCATGACCGGCTGCATGCTGGAAGGGCCGCTCGCCATCACCGCCGGAGTCCACTTTACAGCCTCAACCCCGAATGTAATCGTAACGGATCTAAGCGCCGACCTGCTCACCACTCCCCACACCCGCTCGGCTGCCACCCTCGAAAACGGCCAACGCATCCCCCCGCCCCACCCCGGCCTCGGCGTCGAATACGACAAAGCCCGAATCAAAGAGCTTACAAAAAGCGGCGAACTGGTCATTGAATAAAGCTTGTTGTCGGCAGTAACTCCACAGCCGTCAGCCCAGTGCGGGGCTAAAGCCCCTCGTTACTATGAGGGGGGAGGCGCTTAACCGTTGACTGAAGTCAACGGAAATGGATGGGTGCGAAGCTGATAGCTGACAACAGTATTAGGTTGTCAATCCCTGATTCAGCTAACATACAGCGTAGCGATACCAATATTACATTAAACCGGTACTTATCTGTAGCTTGACTAATTTTTCCAGCAACCAGCCATATCAAGTGCTCAAAAACCACCGCTTGGTCGATAAAAAATTAGAATCGAACTCAGGTCGGAAGTTGGCACCAAGCCGTCAGCCCGGACAGTGCTGATTTAAACAATTATAGGAACACCGACATACTAATTGGAACTACCCAAGACACCAGGCTCACCGAACAGACGGCGAATAATTTTGACACACTGATAACTGATAACTGTTAACTGTTAACCGACACACACTCTCCCACTGAATTTTCCGTTCCTAATCAGGCTCAGAAGAATGGAATCACACTATATACATGGCGCTGGATAAACTTAAGAACGTAGTTCAAAAACAGTTTCCTTTAACGGACATTCAATCTCACCTGAAACAATCGGGCTCCGTACGGTTAAAGCGGTTTATCGGGTCGGCCCCGGCTTTTTTACTGGAGAAGCTGCGACAGGGACATCCTGAGATGCTGATCGTTTTTTCGAATTTTGAAGATGCCCAGTTTCTTAAATCCGACCTGGAAATGCTGGGGGTTGAAGACGCGATGCTCTTTCCGCCGACCGGACAAAAAGCCTACTCAAACGGTGAGAAGCAGGTCAGCGACTCCTCCGTGCTCGTTCAGCGCTCCGAGGTAATTGAGCAGATCACCCACCGCGAGCACCCGCTCGTGATTACCTCATCGGATGCCCTTTTTGAAAAAATCGCCTCATCCGAAGCTTTCACCAACGCCTCCATTAAAATTGAAAAGGGGCAGGAAATCGGTTTTGACTATCTCACCGAGCAGCTCACCGATCAGAAATATGAGCGGGTTCAGTTTGTTGATGAGCCGGGCGAGTTTGCCGTACGCGGCGGCATCATCGACGTATTCCCGTTTGCCGGCGACTACCCCATCCGCATAGAACTGTTCGGCGACGAGATCGACTCCATTCGCGAATTTGACGCTTCCTCCCAACGCTCGGTTTCATTTCTGGATTCCGCCCGGCTCGTTCCCAATGTTGAACAACTCGGCACCGGCACACGTCAGAGCTTGATGGAGTATTTCAGTAACGCCGCCATATTCACGCTGTTTGATCGTCCGCTGATCATCAGCGACCTGCAGGAGCGCTATAAATTCGCCGAATCCCGATTCGA
>SLQI01000486.1 GCA_007131535.1 Balneolales bacterium
GTGCATTTCTGAGAAAGCCAGCATTCTCATTCGCGGGTCCCGGTCATACATATATTGTTCTATCCGGGAGCTCCAGGCATCGGTGTCGCCGTCGTGCTCAGAGAGGTGGCGCCAGACTTTATGTCGGATTGCAAACGGGAATTCATCTTCCAGATACATTTCGGTTCGTTCGACAGCATAATCAAGAGAATCGGTACGGAACAACTCATCAATCAATCCCGGGGTAAACTCCAGGTAGGATTCATCTTCCGTAAGAAACCGATCCAGAAAATCCACAAACTCCTCTTCCGGGTTCAGCTGGCGATAAACGCTTACGGCTTTATACACTTTTTCCACATCCTGCGACAAACTGATAACTTCAAACACTTCATTGGCCACGTGTGCATCTTCCCGGTAATAGGAAAGTGCTTCAAGTGATGCGATTTGTATATTTCGCTCGGAATGTTGCAGGCCTTCAAGGAAAGTGCTTTGGGTTCCCGACGCCCCGCGGGACAGCCGCCCCAACGTGCGGTACATTTCCGCGAGCACCTCATTATCCGATTCATTGTTGATCACATCCCGCAAAGCCAGCTGCAAATCAGGATCATCATCAAAATCACGAAGGGCTATAGCCGCCTCTTTACGGGCTGCGGCTTCCTCTGAGTTTCTCAGCTGATGCAACCACATAGATATTGACTTATGCTCCTTCACCCTGATCGGCTCATGTCGGCCTTCGGCCACATAGGCCGCTTGCACAGGATGTTCAAAATTCAACCTTACCTCCCCGCCCCGACCGGGTATATCTATTTCTTCGGTGATCACATCATTATTTTTGTGAATATTTACCTCGGCCGGTACCGAGCGTTCGGTTTGGTGATCAACCGGATCAAAATCGAATGTAACCCGCCCGGCGGATGCGCTGAAACTGACTTCAGCGACGAACTCAAGGGTATCTTCCGGGGGGATATAGGGCAGCTCCGGGGCTTCATCCCATACCAGGCCGGAGTGCCGGTACCAGATATCTGAAAAATCCTTCCAGGAGTAGACCCGCCGCCCCTCACTCAGAAGCCGGCTGCCACTTTCTTTCAGGGTGATGGTATACGGGGCGTCATCATAATCCGTAAACCACTGCCGGTAACGGTTTAGCGAATCCGGCAGATACTGTGAGTATACAGTTTCCGGATATTCTTCAATACCTTCAAACTCCTGCATTTCCGGCACCGGATCATCACCGAACAGATAACCGATCCAGCTTTGGTATCCCATCAGGGCCGAAGCTTCCTGCCACCGCTCAGCCTGCCGGTAGATGCCGTACCACTGCGCGTAGATGGTTGGAAAAATCTGATCTTCCGGCTCTCCTCTGCCCTTAAAGATCCAACCCAGGCCTGCAGAAAAAGAGCGGGGTTCCCAGCTGTCGTCTTCAAGCATGATCAGACTGAACTCATCAAACGGAAAAGAATGGCCAATTTGACTTTCGGCGCGGCGCAGACGGTTGTGCCCGGTCTGCAGTACTTCGTCTTTCTCCCCTTCCCCGAACACATCTGTTTCGGCAAATACACGGATTCTGCGGATACCAAACAGTGCATCGGTTTCCTCAAAACGGCCGGCGGCAAAACCAAGCTCCGATTTCGGCAGCGGATCTTCAGATCTCCAGGTCATATACCGCTGCCCGCCCCGGGTGCGGGTATCATCCAGAACACCGCCGGTTACGGCACGTTTATCCTCATCAACAACGAAAGTCAGGTCGGTGGTAAGCTGAACTCTGGGATGATCGACTCCAGGCAGCCAGTGGCGATTGCTCGCGGGTAATGCTGAAGTCCAGATCGTTCCGCTTGCCGTACGATGCAGGCCGAACTCCGGCTGTGCCGAATAAGCAATTTCCAGATCAAACCGATCATCTCGCTGAGCAGGCTGATCCAGGTAAATCACCAAACGGCCATCCGACAACTCAAACTCAAGTGAGCTGCCATTCAGCGAAACCCGTTCTACGTCGAGTCCAATAGCATTCATGCGGATTTCGTCGTAACCATCCAGATAAGCTGACATCCGGTAGGTAACCTCTCCGCTTATGGTTACCGGATCGTCGGAAATTTCCAGTTCCCCTTCAAGATGATGAAACCGGAAATGCTGCTCCGGGTAAGAGTCATAATCCTGCGGTCTGTCAAATCCCGACACAGCGCCGGTGGTGAATAAAAGTAAAGCAACCAGTCCGTAGAGTGATACGTGTGTGCGCAAATTCAAGGAGTTTTTATTTCTGATTGTTGATCAATGAAATCACCTGAGGATGTAATGCCGCCGTCGCAGATACCGCATTTCCGGCGTCGATTCGGTGTTCGCCGTTCAATCCTGTAAATACGGCTCCGGATTCCGACACTACGGGTAATAACGCAGCAGCATCCCAGATATTCAATACGGGATCAAGCATAATATCAGCCCGTCCTGTGGCTATCATCATGTGTCCGTAGGCGTCTCCCCAGGTCCGGTAATACCGGCAGCGATTGTGAAGCTCATAAAAGTGAGGTTCATATCCGTACTGCTGAATATGGGTCAGATCCGTTGTAAGCAAAGTCGCCTCTTCAAAATTCCTGGTGTTACGTGCACTACATGCTTCACCGTTAAAATAAGAGCCATGACCGACAGCGCCGTCACACATTTCGTCCAGGGCCGGCGCATAGATTACACCTGCAGCCGGTTTGTTGTCTATGGTAATTCCTACCAGGGTGGTATATAACGGTACTCCGTGGATGTAAGAAATGGTGCCGTCAATCGGATCGAGAATCCACTTTACCTGGTGATCGGGGTTGGTATGTCCCAGTTCTTCCCCGAGAATTCCATGTTCCGGAAAGTGATCGGCAATTTCGGTCCGCATAACTTCTTCCGCCATTCGATCGGCTATCGTAACCGGCGACTCATCCTCTTTATGCTCTACTTTGATCGACTTCCTGAAGTACTCGAGCGTTTGCTGACCTCCTTTTTTTGCTACATTACGAGCCGCATCCAATAATTCCGACAGGTTTTCTTGCATAGGTCATTCAGATTGTATTTATATTTGCCGCCACTTGATTCAGACTCCAAAACACCTGCCAGGTTCCAAAAACCTGGCTGGTACTCATAACAGATACTTATAGCAAAGCAGCTGTATCAAGAAAATGGTTTTGCAATATTTACCTAAACCATCACATATTTTATCAGACCGAAAATAAAAGTAATCCATGACTGATTCCGCTATTTTCCAAACGATTGCAGAAAAATTATCCCTCAGCTCCAATCAGATCCAGACCGTGGCTGCGATGCTGGACGACGGAGCGACCATCCCTTTCATCGCCCGGTACCGGCAGGAGCGAACCGGCGAATTGGATGAAGAGCAGCTCCGCGCGATCCGTGATGAGCTCGATTTCCAAAGGCTGCTGGAAGATCGCAAAGCCACTATCCTCAAAACCATTGCTGATCAGGATAAACTGACCGATGAGCTGGAAGCTGAAATCAAGGCTTGCACGGATCTGAAAAAGCTGGAAGATATTTATCTGCCCTACAAACCCAAGCGGAAGACGAAGGCCAGCGTGGCCAAGGAAAAAGGTCTGGAACCGCTGGCAACTCAGATCTGGGAACAGCAGACCTTTAAAGGAGATCCCGAAAAAATTGCCGCCGAGTATGTAGATGAGGAAAAAGAAGTTGCCGATACCGAGGCCGCATTGAAAGGTGCAATGGATATCGTCGCCGAATGGGTAAATGAAAGCGGAGAGGTGCGTGATGTATTACGTAAGCAGTTCAAAGAACACGGGGCCATTAAATCGAAAAAAGCGAAAAGTGCCGAGGATGAGAAGCAGGTTTATCAGGCCTATTATGAATTCAGCAATAAAATTAAACACCTTCGGCCGCATCAGATTCTGGCTCTCAACCGGGGTGAGCGTGAAGGGGTTCTGATCGTAGAGCTGGACATCTGGGAAGAGAAAGCCCTTGAACTTATCGATGACGCCGTGATGGACAACGAAAACCACATCTTTATCGATTATCTGGAAGATGCCATAGAGGACGCTTATAAACGGCTGCTTTTTCCCGCTCTCGAGCGTGAGTTGCGTAATGATCTGACCGAGATGGCCAGCGCTCATGCCATTGAAACGTTCGCAACCAACCTGAAAAACCTGTTGATGCAGCCCCCAATTGCCTCAAAGACGGTAATGGGAATCGACCCCGGATATCGCACCGGCTGTAAGGTGGCAGTGGTTGATCCCACCGGAAAATACCTGGAAGGCGGCACCATCTTCCCGACGCCTCCCTTCTCCAAAATTGCGGAATCCAAGAAGGTTATGAATGCGTTGATTGACAAGTATGATGTATCTCTGATCGCCATTGGCAACGGAACCGGTGCAAGGGAAACAGAAGCGGTCGTTGCCGAAATGATTCAGGAGCGCCAGCCTTCCGAAACCGAAGAGCTCGCATACCTGATTGTGGATGAAGCCGGAGCCTCGGTCTACTCAGCCTCAAAAGAAGCGCGGGAGGAATTTCCGGATCTGGATGCCGCTCAGCGCGGAAACATCTCCATTGCCCGCCGGGTGCAGGATCCTCTGGCCGAGCTGGTAAAAATCGACCCCAAGTCTATTGGCGTGGGATTGTATCAGCATGATGTAAACCAGCGCGAGTTAATACAAAAGCTGGATGATGTAGTGGAAAGCTGCGTGAACTCGGTGGGCGTAAACCTGAATACCGCAAGCGCAGAACTGCTTACTTATGTTTCGGGCTTAAGCCGGTCGGTAGCCCGCAAAGTAGTTGAATACCGCAATGAAGTCGGCACGTTTACCGATCGATCCAAGCTGACTGAAGTTGCCGGAGTCGGCGCGTTCCGGTTTGAACAGGCGGCGGGATTCCTGAGGCTTCCCGAAAGCAGCAACCCGCTGGATAACACTGCCATCCATCCGGAAAGTTACGATGCCACGCGTAAGTTGTGTGAGGAATTTGGTATCGACATCAACAAGCTGCCGGATGAGAAAGATATCGCCGCCGAAAAATTCAAAAACCTCGATTATGAGAAAACGGCGGAGAAAATCGGCATCGGCGTACCTACCCTGGAGCTGATCATCGAAAACCTGCAAAAGCCCGGTCGCGACCCGCGGGAATCACTCGCTAAACCGATCCTGCGCCAGGATATCATGACCATGGACGATCTCTCTGTTGGTCAGCTTCTGGAAGGCACGGTCCGTAATGTTGTGGATTTCGGCGCTTTCGTGGATCTCGGTGTAAAACAGGACGGCCTGCTCCACGTCTCCAATATGAAGCCGGGCGGCGGCAAAGTCCGCGATCCCCATGCCCATGTTGCTGTAGGTGACATTATCAAAGTTGAAATTGAAAGTCTCGATAAAGAACGCGACCGAATCGGCCTTAAGCTCGTCGGTAAAGGAAGCTGAAAATATTGTGCGACCCATCTTAACACCTGAATCTGGTTAATAAGTAGATTTGTCTAAAATCTAACTTATTTAACAGGCGTCATTCTAAAAAAACAATGGAGTCGCCGTGGAATTGTGATCCGTGCCACAGAGGTGATTAAGAGTTAGAGAGCGGCTACACAAGTACCGCCTGAACTTCAATCACTTCTGTCGGCGCATTTGCTTGCAACCGATTTCATTGAGCTTCTCGCCATAACTCCCTGCAAATTA
>SLQI01000019.1 GCA_007131535.1 Balneolales bacterium
ATCATCAACATAAAAACTCGATCATTTTCGGAACGCTGGCTGTTCTGCTGGTGATCGGTGGTGGAATCTGGTTCTATCTGGACCGTCAGGCTCAGGAAGAAGAAGCTCAGGAAATGCTGTCATACGCTGAACAACTTTTCCAACGAGGGCAATATGAACAGGCATTATTTGGTGATGATGAAGGACGTACTATTGGTTTCGCCGAAATTGCCTCTGAATTCTCCAGAACCAGCGCCGGAAATATTTCCCGTTATTACGCAGCCGCTTCCGAGGCGCGTCTCGGAAATTATGAAGACGCATTACCGTATATTGAACGATTTAATCCCCCTGATGGAATTCTCGGAGTCGGCCCGATAGCTTTTCATGCTGCTATCCTTTCAAATCTGGGGCAACACGAACAAGCCGCTGAAATCTATTTAAAAGCAGCAGAGTGGGATGAAAACGACGTAACTACTCCGCAAAACCTTTTAAATGCGGCCGAAGCTGCAATGGAAGCCGGCAATGATGCCCGGGCACAAGAATATGTAACCCGTGTTATTGATCGCTATGGCGATACCGGTTTTGCCGCCGATGCCAAGCGTATGCAAGGGCTTTTAAGCGCACGGAATTAGAAAGCAACCATGCTTGCTGCGAACCTCTGCCGGGTAAAATTACTCACGGCAGTATCAAGGCAAGGCAAACGCATTACACATAAAAAACCTTCCGGGACATCATCGGCCCCGGAAGGTTTTTTTATATGTGTCGATTTTCGATTTTTTAGTTACAGCAGACGCCTCATCTATACCTGGATAACACCGGTTTTGAATTCCGGTATTTCCGGATTATGATTTGCCGCTTCAAGAGATTTGGAAATACGCTCCCGTGTTTCTTCAGGCCGGATGATTCCGTCAACCCATAAGCGGGCGGCTGCATAGCGTACATCGGTTTGTTTCTCGTACGAATCATTAATGCGTTTCAGAAACTTCTGCTTATCTTCTTCACTCACTTCTTCTCCTTTTTTCTCCCTCGCCGCCACTTCAATGGAAAGCAAGGTTTTCGAAGCTTGATTCCCCCCCATAACCGCAATTCTTGCACTCGGCCAGGCATATATAAACCGGGGGTCGTAGGCTTTACCGCACATGGCATAATTCCCCGCTCCATAACTATTACCTGCAATGATTGTAATTTTGGGTACGGTTGAATTGGCAACGGCATTCACCATTTTGGCACCGTCTTTAATAATGCCACCATGTTCACTGCGCTTGCCAACCATAAAACCGGTGACATCCTGAAAAAAGACCAAAGGTATACGTTTCTGATTGCAGTTCATGATAAACCGGGCTGCTTTATCGGCACTATCCGAATAGATTACGCCACCGATCTGCATCTCTCCTTTTTTGGATTTTACGACCAGTCGCTGGTTGGCAACAATACCGACACTCCAACCATCAATTCGGGCATAGCCGGTGATCAGGGTCTGCCCGTAGCCTTTTTTGTATTCGTTAAAAGAATCACGGTCGATAATCCCCTCCAGCACCTTATACATATCATACGGTTTGGCGCCGTCTTCCGGGATCAAATCGTTGATGATGGAAGGATCTTCTTTGGGCTTTTCCGCTTCAATCCGGTTAAATTCTGCTTTATCCTGAGGACCGAGCTTGCCCATCAGATCACGAATCGTATTCAGGCAGGTCTTATCATCCGGCATCTTGTAATCGGTAACCCCACTTATTTCTGTATGCGTGGTAGCTCCACCGAGGGTTTCGTTATCCACATCCTCGCCAATAGCGGCTTTCACAAGGTAGCTTCCGGCAAGGAATACACTACCCGTTCCGTCAACGATCATAGCCTCATCACTCATTATAGGAAGATAAGCCCCTCCGGCCACACAACTTCCCATAATCGCGGCAATTTGCGGAATCCCCTTGGCCGACATAATCGCATTATTCCGGAATATGCGGCCGAAATGCTCTTTATCCGGGAAGATCTCATCCTGCATCGGCAAATAGACTCCGGCCGAATCCACCAGATAAATTATCGGCAGACGGTTTTCTATTGATATTTCCTGCGCCCTGAGGTTTTTCTTAGCCGTAATCGGAAACCAGGCACCGGCTTTAACGGTCGCATCATTGGCCACAATCATGCATTGGCGTCCGCCGACATGCCCAATGCCGGTTATCACGCCACCAGCCGGACAGCCCCCTTCTTCCGGGTACATTTCATAACCTGCCCAGAGCCCCAGTTCATAAAACGGCTGGCCTTTGTCCAGTAGAAGTTCAACTCGTTCGCGGGCCGTTAGTTTGCCTTTTTTGTGTTCCTTTTCCGCACGCTTTGCTCCTCCCCCCTCTTTTAATTTTTTTTCCTGATCAAGAATTTCCTGTAAGCGCTTTTCGTGGTGCGCGCTGTTGTTTTGTTGCTTGGTTTTTGATGACATCCGGATGAACCAGTTTAGAGGTGAACAAATACTTTTGACGGCGAAAAATAGTAAAAAAACCGGTGAAGGAAATATCCTGAATTGACACCAGCGGAATCAATTTTTACCACCTGAACTTCATTTGCATCATGCAGTACAAGTTTATGATGATATACCTGACCTGCATTATTCACCAAGTAAAATGCTCTTGTTAACTTCACGTTTAACAATCGGTACTGATTCATCCGTCCGGTTTGGTTATATTCATTGTAATTGAGCGGCATCTACCATATCACAATATCATCCAATGCGTTACACTTTTACAACTTCCATCACCTTTCTAATCGTTGCATTGTTCTGCTCAGAACTGTTAGCGCAGCGCCAGTATAGCTACGAAGAGTTACGTCAGCGCCAGTTCGTTTCACCGGCATTTATTTCAGTATTTCCGGGCGTCACAGATCGTGAAGGTAATGCCAATGTGAGTTCCGTTTTCAAGATTCGTCACGACCAGCTCGACTTTCGGTCCGTACGCGCAGCTGACCGTGAACACGAGGATGAGCGTTTTGCCTCCCGGCTGCGAATTGATTTTGAAGTGTATCAGCGCGATGATGATGGGGAGCGAACCGGATCTCCGGTCAGTCGTAACAGTTGGAATAAACGGGTCAGCACCACAGATTTTGAAGCCACCCGATCTCGCAAAAAGTTCATTGAGGCCGCTCAGGCTTTCCGGATTGATCCCGGCAACTATGTATTGCGGGCTGAAGTTTACAGCAATAATCAACGGATCGGCTCATTTACCCGCCGTTTTGATTTCGCCGATGAGCCTGAAGACAACAATTGGGTAATGCTCACTCAAAGCGATGAAGAATCCGGCCACCCCCGGCTCATTAATATGGCAAACAACTCCCACTTCGGTCAGGAGCTAAAAACGTGGTTTACTCTGCCGGATGCCGAAGCCGGCTATCGCATACGGGTTGATAGACTGCACATACAAAATGGCGACACCACACAAACAGAAACGGTATACGATGAATCCCTGGCTTCAGAGAAGATTTTTGCCGACCGACGAATACAAATAATAACCGAGAACAATAAGCCACTTCTGAAGTTTGACGGAGAAGGTACCAATACACTGGCCGGATTGGAACTGCCCAATGAGACGTATCAAAACCGTCATTACCGAATGCGTATTTTTAATGAAGATGATGAAAGTGGAACGGCAATCACCGATTATACATGGTATAATCTTTGGATCGATATGCCGGTAAGTCTGCTGAACGTCGATTTTGCTATCAGTCGACTCGACAATATTGTAGATAACTCTAAATTAAACGAACTGCAGCGCGGCAACCGGCAACAAAGAGAAGAACGGTTTCTTGAATTCTGGAAAGAGCGGGATCCTGAACCGGAAACAACTTTTAATATTGTGATGGCAGAGTACTACCGGCGTGTAGACGAAGCATATGATAAATTTACCACCCCGAATCAACGGGGTTTTGAAAGCGATCAGGGTAAAATTTATATAACCCGGGGACAACCCAACGAAATCAATCGGCGATACCCGAGCAACAGGCCAACCCAGGAGATATGGGAATATGATGATAAAACCTATATCTTTGAAGCTACAAGCGGATTTGGTGATTACCGGCTTGTTGAGGAGCGATAAAACCTAAGTACCCATGAGAACAATGAATTAATAAACCGTGAAATCAGATACTGATACCCCACCCGTAAAAGTAGCTATCAGCATAGGAGACGCAAACGGCATCGGCCCGGAAGTAATCATGAAGGGTCTGAATTCGAAAAATATAGATCTGAAATCATCCATACCGGTAGTTATAGGCCGGCAAAATGTCCTCGATTTCTATGCTGATATCTTCAAACAAAAGCTAAACCTCAAGCCTCTCAATAATTTTAATGATGCTGAACCCGGCAACGTGTACATCATTAATACGGGAGAAATGGAAGTTGATTTATGCCCCGGACATATTACCGCCGAATCCGGAAAGCTCAGTATGCAGGCAGTGGAAACCGGCATTAATCACTGTCTGCAAAAAAATTGCGAAGCGCTGGTTACTGCCCCGATAAATAAAGAGGCCATCCATCTTGCCGGATATAACTTTCCCGGCCATACCGAGTTCCTTGCCGAAAAAACCGGCACGGAGTATCCTTTAATGATGATGCTGAGCAAGAAGCTAAATATTGGGCTGGTAACAACTCATATTCCGATACAACAAGTCAGTAGGTCTGTTACCGGTGCCGATATTACCCGCTCGGTTCATATCCTCAATGATACTTTAAAAACGTCTATGAATATTGAACACCCGCACATCGCCATACTCGGGCTTAATCCACATGCCGGAGACGGAGGGGTTTTAGGTGATGAAGAAGTGGAGACTATAAATCCGGCAGTCAACCGGCTCAGAGAACAGGGGCTGAATCTCGACGGCCCTTTCCCGGCTGATGGCTTTTTCGGCCGTCACAGTTATAAATATTATGATGCTGTACTTGCCATGTATCATGACCAGGGACTAATTCCGTTTAAACTTTTGAGCACCAATGAAGGAGTCAACTTTACAGCTGGGCTACCTATTATCCGCACGTCTCCTGATCACGGAACGGCATATACTATCAGCGGCCTGGGACAGGCAGACAGCTCATCATTTGTTGAAGCTTATAACAGGGCTGTAACCATGGCATTAAATCGCAGATCATTCAAAAAATGAATATTACCGCAGAACCACCGTATACTCGTATAGCTCCTGTTTATGATGATGTAATGCGGGGTGTGGATTATGAAAACTGGTCGGATTATATCGATGAAATCATCCAGGAACATCATATCGATGCCCGCTCTATATTGGAGCTGGGCTGTGGCACCGGCGGACACGCATTAAAACTTGAAGAACTGGAATGCTACGATATTCTGGCAACAGACAGGTCCGCAGAGATGATCGAATGCGCCCGACAAAAAGCATCAAAGATGGAATCGGCCGTCCGTTTTGAAGTGGCTGATTTTCTTAACTACCGGCTAAATCAAACATTCGATGCTGCACTGTTGGTTTTTGACAGCATAAATTACGTACAGGATATCGAACAGCTGCCGCTTTTATTTATTTCAACCGAAAAACACCTGAATCCGAACGGCATCTTTATATTTGATTTTACTACCCCGGGTTTTTCGGATCGCGTCGCCGAATCGTTAAATGAATATAATCCGCGTCGGGTCGGAAA
>SLQI01000155.1 GCA_007131535.1 Balneolales bacterium
CAGTTGAATCCTCTTTGATTGTTCGCGGATGCCAGCAAGCAAATAAATTAATTTTGAAGGTAAATGCAGATTGGTCCGGGGTGGCAAAGCCTCCATATGTGCATCCAATCACAGAAATAACTTTCCTTGTATGATCGCACATAGTTTGGATGAGTACGAATTACTGGAAAAAAATCTGTAAACAGACTACAATCTTCTGTCTGATTGGAATATAGTTATATAATTGATAGTTAATGCAATATGTATATTGTAAAAACTTCATTATTACTTGTTAAGTAACTGTTAAATATCATATACTATTGCTGTTATCCTTTATAATTATTAACCTGTGTTTAATTCTTTACAGAAAGAACCTTAAAAATAATAGAGGCTTTATGTTTCGATCGATTTGGTACTATGAGGTAAGGGGAGTTCAGCTCATTGTATTGACAACTCTGATCCCCATTTTACTTTTGTTCCAAGGCTGCGAAGATTTAGCACTGGATGCACCTGAAGACGCGGAAGAGGCAGCTGAGCTAACTAACGTAAATAATGAGCGTTGGAGTGAGAATCCGAAAGTGCATAGAGCTACTAGGCATTACCGTTATTTTGCTTCAGAAATACCGAAATTTGGCGGATTGTTTTTTGAAAATCGTGGAGAAACATTGGTATTGCAAGTTACAGACAAAAGCGAAGTTAAAGAACAAAAAATTGCAAATAAGGCACGCAATTACATTTCTCAAGAAGCGATGAATCTGGTAAAGGGTGTAAGACGTGGAATAGATGAAATTGATGTAGATATAAGGAATGCAGAGTTCAAATATAGTAAACTTGTAAAGTGGTTTGATAATGTGCACAATGAGATTATTCGAGCTGAAGGAGTAACCTTAGCTTCCATATCCCAACGTGACAATCAATTGAGAGTAGGTATTATACAAGATAAGTATAAACAAAATATACATGATATTTTACAAGAAAAAAATGTACCTGAGGAAGCTGTTAAAATTGATATAACAGGGGAGATAAAGAAAGATATTTCCAGTTCTACATCGAGTTCTAATACATTGAGAGATAAAGTAAGACCGTTAGTAGGTGGTTTGGAAATAAATGGATACGAAGACGTTGGTGGGCAACAAGTTGCCGGGACTTGTACTTTTAGTTTTAACATCTACTGGCAAAATAAAAGGCACTGGATTACGAATTCGCATTGCACAAAACAGCGCTGGGATGAAAATCCTGATGATGATTATTATCAGAGTTCACTTTTAGATGGTTCGGATGCCAAAATAGGTTATGAAGTATTTGATCCTTCTGGCTATAACTTCTGTGGGCCTTATGCCCACTGCCGTGATAGTGACGCAGCCATTTTAAAGTTACAAGATGATGTTAATTGGAATTTTGGCAAAATAGCAAGAACCACACAAGCGGCAGGTCCGGGTGAAGGCTCCGGATCAATAGAAATTGAAGAAAACAATCCCTATTTCACAATTACTGACGACCGCGATGAAGCTGATTTTGTCACAGGCATTCCGGTTGAGAAAGTGGGACGGACTACAGGATGGACCTATGGGGAAATAGTTGATGATTGTGCAACAATCGTTTTCGATGATGATGATTTAACTTATCCTGGTGGATATTCTTATTTATGTCAAAAGCTTACTAATTACCATGCATTAGGTGGAGATAGTGGTTCTCCCGTTTTTACAATTGAGAATTCTTCAAGTGGTAATGTAATAATTAACGGGGTACATTGGGGTAGATTGATAGGTGGAGATCAAGAAAGAATATTTAGTCCAATTTATGGAGTATATAACGACTTGGAAGCGGGGGATGAAATAATTGTAGTTGATGGCGAGGAGCCAACACCACGATCTCCATCTGTTTTTGGCAGTATGGATGGATGCAATCCCCGGATTAGTTGGGGCGCAACTAGCATTACCGATGAGTACGAAGTGCAACGCAAATTTGACTGGTCAGGTGTCTGGACTACACAAATTCACACCTCCGAAACCTCTTATACCGATACGGGGGTCTGTGATTCGGATCTTGATGTTTTATTCTCCGGCGGCGACGTAGAGGTAAGCTATCGAGTACGCGCAATTGGCTATGAAGGCCAGAAAAGCACCTTTAGCAACACTGTTGATTTCGGCGAAGAAGATGATAACAATGGCCCAATTAAGTAATTAATCCTAAGCAGGTTATTTTTGTGAGATTATATTTTCCAAAAATATGAAAATATTGATTATAACAATTTTTTTAGCCTTTTTAACAAATAATCGTTAATCCGGTATAGCTTATGATACTCCAAAAAACTATGAAAAAACGGTTCAAAGGATTTGGCGAAATTTACGAGGGATCTGCCATGCGAAAAGTGTTACTTACAGGGGGATTTTTAGTACTCTTGCTTGTTTTCCATGGCTGCGATCATCTCGGTCTCAACGCACCGGACAACCCTGTGTCCCCTCCACCCTGGGTAACGGAACCTCATATACCCCCGCAGGAGTATCTGGCGTTTACGTGGAATGCTCCTGAAGAAGTGAATGCAGGCGAAGTAGTTGATCTGGAGCTCAAGGTGGCTAACACCTCGAATAAAACGCTTAAAATGCGGGTTTTAACTGACCCCGGTACTCCCAGCAAAGGCAATAGAGGGTTTTATGATTTTGGTGTTATCGATGAGGATTCGCTACTGCATTGGCGTAATTATCATAATATAGGAGCACCAGATATGTCAGTATTGGTTACACTTCAACCTTCCGACACGCTTTCTCTAATTCACGAATGGCAGGGACGAAATCTGTCAGGCGAGTCTATATCCACCAGCGAGTACCAATTGACGGGCGTGTATCGAATAGGAAAAGTTTTAATTGATCCTATACCCGAATCAGACACTGCGGAAGATACGCTGGTAAACGAACGTGGTTACTATACCCCTGAGCCGCAGCCGTTGCGCGTCAAATAACGTAAACGAGCGCAACGCCCTTCTTCTCTTAACACGCCTGGTGGCTTTAGCTTTCGGGTGTGGGGCTGAAGCCCTCTTGGCCTGAGTTCGATACTAAACTATCACGGATACTACTGATATAACCGGAAGTTCTTTACTTAGCCTTATGATGTAATCGATTTAATTTTAAACATATTAATCGAACCAAGGTGAGCAGGGTGATCGTGGTGGACGTGGCAAAATGCGGGCAGCCCGACTATGTCGGACAAGTCGGGATCCATATCAGCTACAAGCGGCACTGTGGTTGAGCACGCTTGTATGAACAGTCAAATTATCGTGGATGCGAGTACTCTCGAGAATTCAATGATATTCTTCTTTGGTTTGAGTTGATTAAACACACTGTTTATCCGCTCACCAATCTCCAGACCAGAGGTCTTTTCTTTGATGGAAACTTGCCAACCCCTTGTGCAAAATCCGAGCAATTATGTTCACTTATAATCGCACATAACGCTATACTGAAGACCCATAACTTCAGCTTATTATAGCAATCCGCTATGATCACCCAGGCTATAGGCGGGGACAATCTGTGTTTTGTTACAGTTATGTAAATCTAATCCGGATGAAATCATCCTCAGTTTTTAGATTTATTCAAACAGATAGTTGTAAATACTCACTTCATAGCTAAGGCCATCCTCAATTTCATCGGGAGCGTAGTATCCGATAATGCGGTTATTGCGAATTTCTTCAATGGAAAAATTATCGTCAAAGGTAGTAGTTGCTTTGGGCTCCCCGTATTC
The DNA here is from genome assembly GCA_007131535.1 of Balneolales bacterium. Classification (GTDB taxonomy): domain Bacteria; phylum Bacteroidota; class Rhodothermia; order Balneolales; family Natronogracilivirgulaceae; genus SLJN01. The sequence goes on from SLQI01000155.1 coordinate 3,715, forward strand.
ATCGAGAATCAGCCAGTTGGGATCGGTAGATGAATCCGGATATACTTTAAGCCAGATGTAACTCTGGTCGTCTACAACTAAATCCCTAAAAACGGGTTTGGTTTCCGGAAACTCCTCGCGTATATATCCTTCTACCTCATCCCTGAAGTCAAAATCGTCAAGGTAATCTTCTAATAATTCCGGAGTTGTTTCCCGATTAGGTAACGCCACTTCGATGCTGTCGGCCATTGCTCCTGTTTTTTTAGAAATTTCGATAATCGGATTATTACTCCAGGCATAATAAATCCGGTCATCCGGGCCAACTGAAAGAAGCGCCCCGCTGCCAAATGGCTTCTGAATAAATGTTGTAACGTTACCATCTTCCCGGATGATCATATCATCGCGATGGACAAACCGAAATTCATGTTCCAGTACATCTCCATTGCTGTTAAGCAAAGCGGAATATTTGCCCTCTCCGGCATCAGCACCGCCAAATAAACCAAAGGTCGTTAAAATTTGATGGTTTCCGATCGGGTAAATTTCCCGGACATTCGGCTTATCCAATACCCGCCCATTAAACTCGTGTAAAAATTCCGGCAGCTCTTCACCCGGAACGAACACATGGATGTTATCATAATACCCGTCATGAACAAACAGGGTGTCATCGTTCAGGCGCGTGCTGATTTTGTCAACACGTTCAAATTCACCCGGACCTTCACCTTTTCCGCCAAAGGTTCCTTTAAACTCTCCATCAGTATTAAAAACGAAAATCTGTACCTTTTCTCTGTCGGAAACATATAGATTACCTTCTGAATCAGTTGTCACCGAAGAAATTCCACCGAAGAAAAAATCGTCCGTATCGGTAATGGAGATTTGAGGTTCAGGCTGGATTTCCGGGAGCGCTGAAAGGTTGAGATATTCGGCAGTAGATTCTTCATCGGAGCAACCGTGAAGGATTAATAAAAAGGAAAATCCAATCAGCGCTTTACCTAATTGAGTGTACATTTTGTTCATACCGGTTCGAATTCCGAAAATTAAATTCACGCTTATAAGGCAGGTAATAAATAGTATAAAAACAGTAAAATAAAAAAACACCTGTAGTTAAATTCATCATTTCATACCGGACAACAGATTTGCTGGTAGAAACCTTACCAATAAACTATCTTTGAACTTTACTAATCGATCACTAAAAACACGTTATGCGTCTCGATCCCAAGTATTTTAACATATTCATCGGTTCACTCGGCATTTTCGCTATTGTTCTGATAGGCTACTTCACCATTAGTTACTTTATGGGTCAGCAAGTTGAGTTCAAGGAACGTATCGGAGATGGAGAGGAGGTCAGGCAAACAGAGTTTGATGTTTTTTATACCGGTGAAGTTGTGACGATAGAGGATTATCAAGGCCGGCCGGTGGTGTTGGATTTCTGGGCAACGTGGTCTGGCCGGTCTCAGCAGGCGCATAAGGTCTTGTCAGAATTCAAACGTCAATATCCGGACCTTGTAGTTCTCTCGGCGTTGGTTAAAGATGATGAAACCAGCCTTCAGATGTATGAAGAGGATTATGACTACGACTTCACTTATGTAAAGGGCACGGATGTCTATCAGGATTTTCTGGTACCGGGGGTGCCGACCTATGTGATTTTCGACCGGCAGGGTGAGGTGCTTGATGTAGTAGTAGGGTTTCGTGATGATGAAACATTCAACCGGTTAAGCGAGTATCTGACAGCACACGAGGAATAATGTATTATTGGCTCGATGATCATTTGACAGACGAAAACGAATGCCATATACCGGTAGGCCGCGGACTGTGGTATGGTGATGGCTGCTTTGAGACTCTTCTGGTAGAACATGGCAAAACGTATGGGCTGGATCTTCATCTGGAGCGGCTCAGAAAAGGAATGCGCTATTTGTATTTTCCGAATAA
>SLQI01000052.1 GCA_007131535.1 Balneolales bacterium
GAAGCCGGCCGGTCGGTTGATTACTCCATTTGGATGGATGAACGCCAGACTTTTGGTATTCGTGGACTCCGGGACGGCTCCCATGAGTTTGGTTCTATGGATATCGCCCGGGAAATCGGCTCTGTGGTTGTTGACCATTTCAAAACCCGGGCCGGGCAGCGGATTTCCGTAGATCTGGAAAACCCGGATGTTGAAATCATGGCTCACCTTTCCGACGAACGCTTTCTGCTAATGATTGCCACTTCATCCATTTCGCTGCATAAACGGATTGAGCGGCCTTATCACCACTTTGCTTCGCTGAAGCCATCAATAGCCGCTGCTATGCTCCGAAAGTCCTCCTGGAAACAGGCCGGCTCTCTGCTTGATCCAATGGCCGGCAGCGGCATCATACCAACTGAAGCGGCCCTGCAGGTCAAAAATATCACACCCGGCGTACTGGCTGATACCTCAATGTTTCGATTTAGCCGGCTCCGTTTTCTGGAGCATGATGAATTTTTGAAAATACGGGATGATTATAAGGCCGGGATTACAGATCGCTGTGATATTAATATTCAGGCTGCAGACCGGTTTTACAAAAGCGTTACCGGCATGAAAGAAAATTTCGCACATTTTGGCCTGCTGGATGATATTCGCCTGCATCGCGGAAATGCTGAAAATCTTCGTTATATAAACCCTGGCGAAGTTAAGTGCATCGTCACCAATCCCCCTTATGGAATGCGCATAGCTAATCCCGGAGTGGTTAAGGCTTTATATAAAAACTTCGCCAGGGCTTGTGCTGAAAAAGAAATTGAGGAAATCGTTGCGGTCACCCCGCGACGGCATCACTGGATTGTTTCTTTCACGTCGCAGGGATACAAGCTTAATTACCTGCAGCGCTTTTATTTCGGACGCCTTAATGTGGTAATGCTGCGTCTTGTGATTAATGATTCAGAGCATTCAGAAACGCAATAATGCGAGTCAATTCAGTACCACTCGAACAAATAGGATGATATCAAACCTTGTAAAGTAAATGCTTGTACTGTAAGTTGTATTTACTATTCACTTTCGGTTTTAATCACTATTGCTCCATGGGCGCCATCTGAGCCGTACAGCGTTGTGGCTCTTGAGCTTCTTATTACCCGGATGTTATTAACCTTAGTCATATCTACAATATCATAAATCTGACCAAAGTCATTGCCCATTCGCACATTGTCTATAATAAACAATGGCGTTGTATCCAGCTCAAAAGAAGTCGCTCCCCTGATATTTACATCAGCACTTCTGCCGTTTCCCCGGACCTGAACTCCGGATAAACGGTCCAGATACTCATCCAGGTGCACATTCGGTTCATTAACATGCACTTCATCGCCATACTCTCCCGAACTTCCGGCTCCGCCATAGCGGCTCGCTTCATCCCCGACCGTACAACCGGTGAAGACCATCATACCTATGATTAGGAGTACCGTAGACAGTTTCTTCATGATCCAATGGTGTTAATTAACATTGTATATCAGTAATACCCGGGATGTTCATTCTCCTTATTCATTTCCCGGAGATTAATGAAATTGCATTAGCTGATCCCTCGTAATATCAATTAACAAATTTTGTAAAATTTTATCAACTTTATAGGCAAATATATGTATTTATAAGTGGTGTCTACGCCCAAAACCTGTTTACAACTTGTGCTATAAAGTAACATTTCTAACCCCTGAGTTTTATGTGAATTGAGAGCACTGTGTATGGTATTTTTTTATTATTCATCTCAAAAAATATTTCCATTCATAAAATGATGCAGGCTGATTAAATTCGGGGTTTTTATCTGAGCAAAGAATTTATGTCTGAACGTATTCTCGCAAACGAAGGCAAACTTCAAACCCCTGAGTGGGCTAAGAAAGTCGTATGGTATCAGATTTACCCCGAGCGATTTGAAAACGGAGATATCGGAAACGACCCCGAATTAGAAGATCAGATCGGTTCCTGGCCACACGATCAAACACGTCCCTGGCAGGTCCACCCCTGGGGAGCCGATTGGTACAAACGACAGAGCTGGGAGCAGAACAACCTCAATATCTGGGATAATATCCAGCGGCGGCGTTATGGCGGCGACCTGCAGGGAATCCTCAACCGGTTAGACTATCTTGAAGATCTCGGAATTGGCGCTATTTACCTCAATCCGGTTTTTGAGGCTCCCTCCCACCACAAATACGATGGCGCCACTTATCATCACATCGACCCGACATTTGGTCCCGACCCGGAGGGTGATCGTGAGTTAATCGCACAGGAAACACCGGATGATCCCGCAACCTGGGTATGGACTTCTGCTGATAAGCTTTTTCTTCATCTGATTCAAGAAGTTCATAAGCGTAATATGAGAATAATTATAGATGGAGTCTTCAATCATGTGGGACTCAATCATTGGGCGTTCAAAGATGTGAAAAGGAATCAGCGAGAATCGAAGTTCGGGAGATGGTTCAAGGTACGCTCCTACGAAAACCCTGAGCGCGGTGTCCCCTTCAGGGTAACTACCTGGGAAGGATTTCAGGAACTTCCGGAATGGCGACAGGATAAAAACGGCATTGTAAACGGACCCCGGGATTACATCTTTGATATCACACGCCGCTGGATGGATCCCTTCGGAAACGGGGATACCTCAGCAGGTATCGACGGCTGGCGACTTGATGTCGCATTCTGTGTAAAACATCCCTTTTGGAAAGCGTGGCGCAAACTGGTTAAGTCCATCAACCCGGAAGCCTACCTCACCGGCGAAGTTATAGGTGATATAAAACTTCAGAAGCAATTCCTTAAAGGTGATGAGTTTGATGCAATTATGAATTATGAGTTCGCATTTAATCTAACAGAATGGCTGGGCAGTTCGCGTCCGGTTAAGGTTTCGCAATTCACCCGGAATATGAAAAAGTTATGGAATGCTTTTGATCCGGAAGTCAACATGGTGATGCAAAATCTGCTGGATAGCCATGACACGGCGCGGATATCTTCGCAAATTCATAATCGGGATTTATCCCTGCGTTATCGCAATTGGTGGACTTTCTTTGAAAAATCCCGGGGTTCCAACCCGAAATACAAAACCGATAAACCTGACGACCATTCATGGAAGTTGCTGCGTCTGCTTACAATTGTCCAGTTTACCTGGCCAGGTGCCCCCATGGTTTATTACGGCGATGAAGCCGGCATGTGGGGAGCGAACGACCCCTGCTGCCGCAAACCGATGATTTGGCCGGATCGCCAATATGAAAACGAAACCTGCCAGCCGAACGGACGGCCGCTTGATTCACCTAATAAAACAGTCTTCGACAAAAGCCTCCACGCTTGGTACAGACAACTCATACACCTGCGCAATCAGCATGAAGCGCTTCTGACCGGATACCTGGAGTTTCATCACACGGACAATAAGAATCAGACGCTTGTGTACTCCCGAACCCTTGGGACGTCCCGTTTTTATATATTGATTAACAATGGGTTAAACACTGCTACTTTAGAACTTCCCGAGGGCTGTTCCGGTTACCCGGTATTTCCTGATGAGCGAGATCATACCGGCTCATCTTTCCAGGCACCCCCCTTTTCCGGGTTGATTGTGCGAGGAGCATAATTCGTTGGTTTCAAATCGCAAATCGTAAATCAAAAAAGTTGAACTCGGGCAAGGTCGAAATTTTTGCTGGGGTTGTTGCCTATGGCGGGTTTTTGATTGACGATGTACGATGTATGATTTTTGATTTGCGATTTGGCGGCATAATCGCAATTAAAAGAGTCAACAATCAACATAGCCAGGGATACTTGAATGTTGCTTGTTAGCATTTACACAGCTTTTTTATTTTACTGACTGATATCTGATTACTGATCACTGATAACTAATACTCCTGTCATGACATTACTTACCCGATTGACTTTACTGCTTACTCCCCTCCTGTTATTTACATACGCCTGTGGCACACCGGGTCCGGCCGGAGAAACCGATGAAATGGAAACTGATCCCGGTATTATATTTGAAGAAGAGGAATTGCACCCGATTCAGCAAGAATACCAGACAACCGCCGAGCAAATTATTGAACGGGCCATGACTGATGACCGGGCCTGGCATCGTATGGCGGAGCTTGTTGATTACCACCCTCACCGGCTAAGCGGATCACAAATGCTTGAAGATGCCATAGACTGGGCGGTGGAACAAATTGAGGCGGATGGTATCCCTGAGGTTCGAACGCAAGAAGTTGAGGTGCCTCACTGGGAGCGCGGTGAGGAATGGGCTAAACTCAAAACTCCGTTAAAGCGGGACTTGAGAATGCTCGGGCTGGGCAACACCCCTCCCACTCCGGAAGATGGCATCCGGGCAGAGGCTATAGTTGTGCAAAGCTTCGATGAACTTGATGAGCGGGCCGATGAAGCAGAAGACAAAATTGTGGTATACAATGCCGAATTCACCAACTATGGTGAAACCGTTCAATACCGAACCCGCGGCGCCGCCCGCGCTTCTGAACTGGGCGCCAAAGCCGCCCTGATCCGCTCGGTAACCCCTAAATCGCATCAGCATCCCCATACAGGTAATTCCGGCTTTCCGGACGGTGTGGAGCCAATTCCTACTGCGGCCTTAACCGTAGAAGATGTGAAATATATGCAGCGGATGCAGGATCGCGGGGAAACCCTCGAGATTGAGCTCTACATGGAATCCCATCTTCACGATGAGCCGGCCATTTCCCGCAATGTAATTGCTGAGATCCCGGGATCTGAAAACCCGGAAGAAATAGTAGTGATCGGCGGACATATTGACTCCTGGGATATCGGTCAGGGCGCCATGGACGATGCCGGCGGAGTGGCTGTGACCTGGGAGGCGCTGAGGCTCATCCACGAAATGGATTTGCAACCCCGCCGGACGATCCGTCTCGTTCTGTGGACCAATGAGGAAAATGGTGTGATGGGCGGTCGGGCTTACCGAGACAAAGTGGTTGAGAACGGTGAAATTGACGATCACATTCTGGCTATCGAATCCGACTTCGGCACATTCGAGCCGATCGGTTACGGTTTCGGCGGCTCGGAAGAAGCCAGGGAAATGCTAAGGCCCATCGCCGGGTTGATGGAACCGATCGGTGCCACGTACCTGGATGATCAACCGCTCGGTACGGTGGATCTTGGTCCGCTGCAAAATGAAGGTGTGCCTATTATGGGCCTGCACACGGATACCGAGCGCTATTTCTGGTATCATCACAGTGAAAAAGACACCCCCGACAAACTCGACCCTGAAGAAATGGCCGGCAACGTAGCCAAAATCGCCGTAATGGCCTACGTCGTCGCTGACATGGAAGAACGCCTCCCACGGTGAGTTTCACCACCTCCCACCTGCCAGTCCGGAGACCTGGCAGGTACGTATCAGCTGATCAGGTCAGTTTGATTGTTTGGTTGTAAGCTTAACTACCTATACATGCCTTAGTAGTAATAACAAATAGACTGATCAATCATATAGTTTTAGCTGTCGTTAAGGGAAAAAGAGTGATGAAGTATTTGACACCAATAAGTCCGTAGCGCAGCGGAGGAAGGTCGAACATAGTCCTGCTACGGGCACAGGCGGAATGTTTTGGCACCCCTCGGCTGCCCCTCATTTCATTCGGGGCTTTGGTTGTTGGTAGC
>SLQI01000235.1 GCA_007131535.1 Balneolales bacterium
AATGTTTGTTTGCATATCAACTACGTTACAACATAAAAATAGAAAAAAACATTTGGTGGCCGGATAAATCTGATCAAGCCTGTGAATATGGAACTATTTGTAGTTTTCACTACTACTAAAAATTCTCAGGTGCGACTGCGGCCACTACCAAGGTACACAATGAATCATAAAAGCGTAACCCGGCAATTTTACATATCAATTAACGAATCCCCGGATTATTGTTCACTGGTAAATGCATATACCAGCAGATTCACTCCGAACTGTAAAGCCGCTTCAACGATTTCTTCCGGGTTATCGTGTTTGTCATATGCCCAGCCGTCAGCCGGGTTGGATTCGTAGGTATAAAGAACAACCAGTCGACCTTCCCGATGGACTCCAAAAGCCTGGGGTGGCTTTCCGTCATGTTCGTGAACTTTGGGTGGCCGGCCTTCCGGAAACTCATAAACCATGTTATACAGTGGATGATCGTGAGGCAGCTCGACAAATTCTTCATCCGGGAAGATTTCCATCAGGATTGGCCGGATAAACTCATCCAGACCGTAGTCGTCATCCACATACAAGAACCCTCCGTTTTCAAGATAGCGCCGGAGGTTGTTCATTTCCGCCTGATTTACATCAATATTCCCATGACCTGTAAGATAGAGCAGCGGATAGTTGTGGATGTCGGAGCTGCCGATGTGAACATCATCGTACTCCGGGTCCAAAGATAATGGTATACGCTCCCTGGCGTAGTTGATCAGGTTGGTCAATGCTGTTGGTGTGGTATACCAGTCTCCTCCGCCACGGTATTGCACCCTTGCAATTCGGAATTCATGATCATCACTGCCGGAATAGGCCTTGATGTCCGAAAATAACAGGAAGAATGGAATGATAAGGATAAAAATACGCATAACTTGACGTTTCCCTCTAAACGTCACAACAAATCAGGGATTATGGTTTATCAACGTGTCAGTTTTTTATAGCGAATACGTTCGGGGTAGTAGTGTTCACCGAGCCGCTCTTTGCGGTTTGCTTCATATTCGGTATAGTTGCCTTCGAAAAAGTAGGTCTGGCTGTTGCCTTCAAAAGCCAGAATATGTGTGGCAATGCGATCAAGAAACCAGCGGTCGTGGGAGATGATCACCGCGCTGCCGGCAAACTCTGTGAGCGCATCTTCCAGAGCGCGCAAAGTATTGACATCCAGATCGTTAGTCGGCTCATCCAACAGTAAAACATTGGCTTCTTCACGCAGCGTCTTGGCCAGATGCACCCGGTTGCGTTCTCCGCCGGAAAGCTGACTCGTTTTCTTTTGCTGATCACTGCCGGTAAAATTAAACCGGCCAACATAAGCACGGGAGTTGATCTCTTTTTTCCCGAGTTTGATGATATCATCCCCGCCGGAGATTTCCTCCCAGATCGACTTGTCGGGATCTAAAGGCCGCCTCTGATCGGCATAACCGAGCTTAACCGTATCCCCCAGGTCAATAGCTCCTTCATCGGGCGACTCTTCCCCGGTGATCATTCGGAAAAGAGTCGTTTTACCGGCCCCGTTCGGACCGATGACACCAACAATGGCTCCCGGAGGTACTGCAAAACTCATGTCTTCATAGAGCAGTTTATCGTCGTAGGCCTTAGCCACTTTATCGGCGGTAATTACTTTATCACCGAGCCTCGGGCCGGACGGGATATAAATTTCCAGATCGGCGCGCTGTTTTTCCTGCTCTTCGGAAAGCAAATTCTCATAAGCCGTAACACGCGCTTTGCTTTTGGTCTGCCGGCCTTTGGGGTTTTGCTGAATCCATTCTAATTCCCGCTGAAGCGTTTTTTGCCGTTTCTTTTCCTGCTGCTGTTCTACCTCAAGCCGTTTCTGCTTTTGCTCCAGCCAGGAGGAGTAGTTGCCTTCGAACGGGATACCTTCACCACGGTCCAGCTCCAGAATCCAGCCGGCAACATTGTCGAGAAAGTATCGGTCGTGGGTAACCGCGATAATGGTTCCCTTGTAGCGGGCAAGGTGCTGCTCCAGCCAGGCTACCGATTCGGCATCCAGGTGGTTGGTCGGCTCATCAAGCAGCAGTACATCCGGCTCTTTGAGCAGCAATCGGCACAAGGCGACGCGCCGCCGCTCTCCCCCGGAAAGCACCTCGATCGGTGTATCGCCTTCCGGACAGCGTAAGGCCTGCATTGCCATATCAAGCTTGGAATCGATATCCCAGGCGTCTTTGGCATCAATCTCTTCCTGAAGCCGGGCCTGCTCGGCCATCAGCTTGTCAAAATCAGCGTCGGGCTCGGCGAATTTGGCATTGACCTCTTCGTACTTTTTCACCAGATCCACCGTCTCCTGGATTCCTTCTTCGACGATATCTTTTACGGTTTTGGAATTATCCAGTTCCGGCTCCTGGGGCAGCAGACCGTATTCAACTTCTTTCTGAGCCGATACTTCACCTTCGAAGTCGGTGTCCTCGCCGGCAATGATTCGCAACAGTGTAGATTTACCGGCTCCGTTCAGGCCGAGTACACCGATTTTGGCTCCATAATAGAAAGAGAGGTTGATGTTTTTAAGTACATGCTTGTCGGGTTTATGATATTTGTTCACCCCCAACATGCTGAAAATAATCTTCTGATCGCTCACTGTGGTCGCAGGTTTATATTAGGTTAAAAATTTCGGGTGAAAGATAGGGAATAGTTGGTATGGCTGAAACGGGTTTATTCGTGTGATGGTGTTATGCCTGTAAATGTTGCCAAAATTTATATTGATATCCGGATTTACACTTTTGGGCCTGAGTGAAGCGCAGATAATGGTGTTTTCTTACGACACTGCCACTTTTCTTACAGGCACTAAATAAAAAGCCCTTGTGAATTATGTGTTCACAAGGGCTTTCGTGGAGGTGCGGGGAGTCGAACCCCGGTCCGAGATGGAGACCCATCAAGCGTCTACATGCATAGTTGCCCTATGTCGTCTCACGTGAGGGGTCGCCGGGCAACGAGGCTGCCTCACGCCAGGCTGATAAAGTTTCACGAAATGCGCTCAGCCATCACATTTCGCTATCCTGCCAAAGTTTGGCGTCCGGTCAAGCCGCCGGCAGGCGGGCAGCATGAGGGACGGAATGGCTTTTATGCAGCCATTCGGTATTCGTAATTGTCAGCATTTACGTTTGCTTCCACGGTTTTTACAAGAACCATGGATGAAAACTCGACATGCAGCCTGTGAACCTTCTCATCCCGTCGAAGCCAGTTTCACCCCCTGGCATGGAAAGAATTATCACAATCTGTTTAATTGCATCTTACTAACGCCGTATAAAAGTTTTATATTATATGATGATATAGGTTAGGCGAAGTTCGTTAAAAACAGTTCAAATTAGCGGGCTGATTTAAAGGTGTAATATTCACAGATAGGTCTACATTGTATGAAAATTGCTATTGTTGGAGCCGGGGCCGTTGGTGCGGCATTGACCCGGGTTCTCTGTAACAACCCCTCGGTAGCGGCGGTTTCGGTTATTGATAAAAACGGAACGGTTCTCGAGCCCCTTAAACAAAGTATTCAGAGTAAGAAATTACGGACTTTCCGATTAGGGGTGGAGAAAGAACAAGCGCTTGCAACCATAATAAAAAGCTTTGATTTTTTAATCTCGGCCTTGCCGTCCGAATATAATTTGCAGCTATGCCGGCTGGCCATTGAAAACGGAATCAATTATATCGATTTCGGTGGGGATGATGCGATTTATGAAGAGCAGTTAGCTTATAATAACCACGCACTGGAGCAAGAAGTTTTGGCAATCCCCAATTGCGGTATGGCACCGGGACTTGTCAATATCATTGCCATGAGTGCATATGAAGAGTTTGACAGCGTGGAATCCATTCATATCCGTGCGACAGGATTGCCTGTTAATCCGATTCCCCCGCTTAATTATCAGTTAAGTTTTTCTCCGGCCGGATTAATCAATGAGTATCTGAATGATGTGCATATTATTCATAACGGTAAAACCACTAAAGTAAAAGCCATGGAGGGGTATGAACCCCTCACATTTTACTCAGAGCCTGATTTTAGTGATCTTGAGGCATTTTACACCAGCGGACACATCACCACCCTGGCTAAGGAACTGGACGGCAAAGTCAAAGAACTTGATTTTAAAACTATACGCTACAAAGGTCACCGGGATATCATGAAAGCTCTGTTTGAACTTGGTTTTGACTCCGACGGCATTATTGATATCAGGTCAAACCTGACCTTCAAAGAGCTATTGATTCGTCAGCTCAACAAAAAGCTGCCGAGAGGGTATGAAGATATTGTATTGGCCAAGACTGTGGTGAGCGGAGTTATTGACGGGGTGCAGCGAGTACGGGATTATGAAATCGTACACCGCTACCATCAGACGTATGATTTGCCGGCTATGATGGCCTGTACCACCATACCGGTGGAAATTGTAACGGAACTGGTTCATGAAGGAAAAGTGACCCGCAGCGGAGGAGTCTGTGCTCCTGAATTTGCCGTTGATAAAACGGAATTTATGAAACGGCTATCTGAAAAAGGCATTGAGATATCGGTGAATGAACAGACTCTGAATGAAACTGCCGATGCCAGATAGATGATTACCGGAAAATCACGCTGGTCCGGTAAATCACAAATCTGAAATCACAAATCGTTAATCTGCTATCCGTCGGGCTTTGGCCGGTGTCTGCGATTCGGCTGCCCTTTTTGCTTCACCTCTGGTATCTGCCCATATTTTAACGGATTAACGATAGCAGATTAACGAATTCAGATTTACCGGTTACACGGTGGCGGTAACGCAATCAAGCCGTGTGTATCCCCGGGGAAAAATTCTTGTCAATGGAAGCTTCTGATCCCCCGTACCGGTGCACTATTGTTGAGGTGACAAAAACCTGCATAAAAACATAAACGCTGGCCGAGTGCGTCCCCGCACCGGCCCAATATCACCACACGTCCTCGTGTCGTAGATGGCCGGCGCTTTCCCGTGCATCCCTCGTCCACCTATAATAACAGGTTCAATTTCATAGCTTCGGGATGTGGTTGGGGGACGTGCCCGGTTTACCCTGGGTTGCGCTACGCTCCACCCAGCCTGTACCTGTGGTGGGCTACCAACATGACGTCCTTACAGGACGTTTTTATTCACCCATGATCAGATCAAAATAAAATCCGTTTTAATCCGTGCAGATCCGCGGCTAAAAGTATCTGTCAATGAAATGCAGCCAGTCACTTAGCTTTTTCCGTTTTCGTCGCGGTAGCGCTGTGCAGCTTCTTCGATTGTTTTGATGGCGGCATCCACGCCGTCCCAGCCTTCAACACCCACTTTCTTTTCCTCCAGATCTTTATAAACAGAAAAAAAGTGTTCGATTTCTTTAGTCAGGTGCGGTGGTACCCCATTCAAATCTGATATGTGATTCCACAAGGGATCGGTTAACGGAACACTCAGAATTTTTTCGTCTGGTCCTTTTTCATCCCACATCTTGAACAGACCAATGGGTTTGGATTCGATCATACAGCCAGGGAAGGTAGGTTCGGTAACCAAAACCAAAGCATCCAGCGGATCGCCGTCTAAGGCCAGAGTTTCAGGAATATATCCGTAGTCACTGGGATAATGTACAGCAGAAAACAGCATGCGGTCGAACCGCAAAACGCCTTTTTCTTTGTCGTATTCATATTTATTACGGCTCCCTTTTGGGATTTCAATAAAAACATCAATAGTAGGTCTGTTCGGAGTCATAATCAGTTTTAATAATTAGATGAATCAATAAGTAAAGTTAAAAAGTGCTAAAATTATAGTTAGTGCCTGTAAGTAAAGTGGTAGTGTCGTAAGAAAACGTCAAGATCAAGGCGCGCGAAGCTCCCAAAAAGCGCAGTGTACAACCCGTACATGAGCATTTTTGGGACGAGCGGAACGCCGATATTGGCGTTTTCTTACAGACACTAATTAGTGTTGATAAATCAATTGCACAACTGTTGAGTGGTTAATAGATTGTATGGACCTTTTAAAAATCAGAAATACCCCTATTATATGATTATTGCTTCAGGCTGTGTGGCACTGAATACATGGATTTTATCATTCGCCGGCAGCAGTGTTCAGGAACCGGATTTATCGGAATTATCGCAAAAGATTGAAGAGTTGAACCGGCAGGTTAATGGCGGTACAGATCTTTCGATGGTGATTGGTGTTATGTTATTACTTGGAATTGCCGGTTTTGCAGCATTTTTGTATCACAGACAGTATAAGCTATTGGGCTTTCAACAATTTCTGCAAACCCAACTTTCGGAAATAGAACTACATGACAAAGCGCTCAAAGAGATAAAACAGGAGTCATCCGAAAACAGCCGGGTTCTGCAAGAGATAAAAGAATCGCTTCAGGATTTTAAACAAAGTGAGGGAGATTCCTCAAAAGCGAACTCCAACAAGGAATTGCTGGAATCACTTCAGAAGATAGAAGCAGAATTGGCGGGTTTGCGAGAGTTTCTGACCGGTTCGGGGAAAGCGGCAAAAAAAGAAAGTTCAGGATTTAGTTTAACCGGTCCACTCGCTTCGAATATATCAACAGACGAAAAGCAGGAAGAGAGTGAAAGTTCTGTGAGTCAGTCCGACAATCGGGGAGCCGGCAATTCCGAAGAGGCAACCGGGACTGATAATTTTTTGGAATCTGAAGAATCGAATAATGAGACAGGCTTGGCTTATAATTCAGGAAGTTTGGAATCAGAAGGCGCTAAACCAGAAGTTGAACCTTCTAACGGGTTTGCATCACTGAATGAGGGTGCGGGTTTCGGATTAAAAAAAGGATCTAAGGATACCGGAAATGCGGAGAATGTGAAAGGGGATGATCCCCTGGATGATGCAGCAGAATCGGAAGAAGCAGAGCAAAAGGCCAATGCTGATGAACAGGATGTTGAAGAAGCCCCGGCAGCTATCTTTGATGAGATCAGCACACCGGAGTATTATGAAAATCTGTCCGATGATGAAAAAACTGAAGCATTGCAAATCAAACATGCCGTGGCATTGATTCATCAGGCCACAGAAACTAACCAGGCCTCCTTTGTCATGGAAGCGAATCGGATTTTGAACAGTTTGAGGGAAAACGACTCACCATATTCAGGTTTGGCTGCTCAGGTGCATGCTGAAGGGTTGTTGGCTATAGCTGATATTAACCGGAAGCCCCTGCTGTTCACCAGAGCAATTTCTTGCTTCAAAAAAGTTTCTTCGGCAGGTGGAATTGATGAGGGGCGTTTATATGAGAAGTGGGCGGAATGTCTGCTCAAAACGGGATTGGTTACCGGCAAAGTGGTTTACACTGAACAGGCTGTCAACTTACTTGATGAGAATAAAGAGGAAAAAGTCGAAAAGTCTGTTATGAAATTGATCGCTGAATATCTCGTCAATGGAGGGGACCCCAAAGAGTATCCGGTTGTTGAACAAATTATGGAAAAGTTTGACGGCAAATCGATCCAACGGACACTTCAGGTCTGGGGGGCTTATGAAGCTCTTGAGGGTTTGTTAACTGAGCTCAAGGATAAAACAAAGGTACAAGAGCCGGGTTAATCCTCCATGAAGCAGGTTAAACATCAACAAACAACTTCTCGATTTTTTCCCGGTAGCGTTCTTCGATTACCCTGCGTTTGACTTTCATGGTAGGTGTCAGCTCACCGGTTTCGACCGAAAAAGGTTCAGCAAGCAGATGAAACTTTCTCACTTTCTCGTGAGGTGGTAACTGCCGGGAGATTTTTTTGATTTCAGATCCGATAATCTCATTGATGGAAGGATGTTTAATTAACTCCAGCTCATTATTATACGGTATTCCGTCAGACTCAGCACGGGATTTCAGCATTTCAAAATCCGGGACGATGAGGGCGGCCAGGAAGTTGCGCTGTTCACCGACAATGATTACTTGATCAACCCAAAGACTTGTTTTCAGCAAGTCTTCAATGGGGCCGGGGTAGACATTTTTCCCGCCGGCATTGACAATCATATGCTTCAGCCGATCGGTAATCTGCAAATACCCCGAATCGAACCGACCGATATCACCGGTATGCAGCCAGCCATCCTCATCTATGATTTTGTTGGTTTCGGATTCCGAGTTCCAGTACCCCTGCATCACATTAGGACCTTTGCAGAGAATTTCGCCGGATGCGGAATTGATTCTAACAGGCTTGTCGCTTCCGCTAATTTCGGCGATGATTTTGTTGGTTCCAAGGTCCTGAATGCCCACCGTTACTCCCGGGATCACATGGCCTACGGTTCCGAACCGCTCAGCACCAACAGGGTTTACGGCAATAACCGGTGAGGTTTCGGTAAGCCCGTAGCCTTCTGTTATCGAAAGTCCGGCAGCTTTGAAAAATTCACCTACCTCTCGTTGAAGAGCGGCACCGCCGGAAATGAACAACCGGACTTTACCACCGGTACGCTGTTTCAGCTTATTGAACACGAGCAAGTCCGCAAGGCGTTTGCTGAGCGCAGTCAAGCCGCGCTTTCCCTGTGCATATTTACGTCCGATTCGTACGGCAGTAAAAAAAATAAACTGCTTCAGGGAACCACTTTCGCTGATGTTTTTGTGAATCAGGTTATAAATTTTTTCAAAAAGGCGGGGTACACTTATTACAATCGTTGGCTTAGCTTCAACCAGGTTCTTTGAAACCGTATCTACACTTTCAGCATAGTAGATCTCTGCGCCACCCGCCAACACGGCATAATAACCGGCCATTCGCTCAAAAGCGTGGCAAAGAGGCAGAAATGAGAGTGCCCGGTCATCCTCAAATATGGATAATACGCTGTGCGCCGCTTTGATGTTGCTCACCAGGTTGGCATGAGTAAGCATAACTCCTTTCGGGCGACCGGTTGTGCCGGAGGTATAAATCAGTGTCGACAGGTCATTCGGTTTTATGGCAGCTCGTTGCTTTTCCAGTTCACTTTTTATGGATTCCGGCAGGGCATGTCCCTTTTCCATAAGGGTTTCGAAAAGCACACAATGATCGCCTTCAAGTAATGAATCCTGCCGTGGACGATCGATAGCAACAATTTGTCCGAGCTTCGGGCAATTACTAAAAATATTCCGGGCTTTTTTTAGCTGGATTCCGGTCGAGACAAACAGAATCTGTGCACCACTGTCCTTGATAATGTACTGGCATTGCTCTTCGGGTAAACTGGTGTACAATGCTACATTAACACCGCCAATCTGTTGAACGGCCATATCTACCACCGCCCATTCATAGCGGTTTTCACTCAGAATTGCTACCCGGTCTCCTTTTTCTACCCCGGCTGTGATGAGGTAACCCGTAAGGATATCAACATCTTCTCCGAAGGTATCCCATGAGATGGTTTTATAGGGCGACTCGGGATCGGGTTTATAGGCAAAAGCTGTTTTATCCGACCCGGTATAATGATGCCGAAGATGAGTAAATAATGATGTAATAGTTTCGAATTCTACAACAGTGGGCATAAATTACAGTGTATTACCGTTATTTTTAATTTGGAACCGTAGATACCGGGTTAAAGTTTAGTTACTCTAAACTTATAAAATGACGCGACAATAAATATACCGGGAACGTTATTTCATGTACAATTAATTCGTTTTTTGTACTTTCAGACTATACTAAAACTTCTATCAAAACCCATATGTCCTCACCTGTAGCCGAAGATATTATTACCGAAGTTAAAGAGATTTTCAGAAACTACCTGAAGTCCAATAACCATCGCCAGACGCCGGAGCGGTTCATGGTTCTGGAGGAGATCTATCGCTCGGATGGCCATTTTGATGCTGATGATATGTACTTCGGCATGAAAAACCGGGGGTTTGGTGTCTCACGTGCTACTGTTTATAACACACTTGATCTGCTTGTAGAATGCGGGTTGGTTCAGCGGCATCAATTCGGAAAAAATCAATCTTACTATGAGCGGGCGTATGGATACCGGCAGCACGATCACGTGATTTGTGAGGAATGCGGCGAAGTTAAAGAGTTTTGCGATCCGCGGATTCAGGAAATCAAGGATTTTATCGAAAATATGTTTGATTTTGATGTCCGTTCGCACTCTCTGCATTTCTATGGGAAATGTAAAAACACCGAGACCTGCGAGCATAACAAAAAGAAAAAAGCGGAAGGCTAAAAAGAAAGCACCTTCCAGGTTCTGAACCCGGAAGGTGCGTCAATACTCGTTACGATTATTCGTCCAATTCAATAATCATGGGTTGATAACGCCCGAGCTCGAGCTGATCAAGATTTTCCACGACCTCGCCGCTGATGACTTCGCGCCCGCCGGAAAAACCATCGAGAAACTCGGAGTAGCGGGAGGTATCCAGAGTTCGCGATTCGTCATTACCGTTCAGAACCACCATCACAACGTCATCTTCATCATAGCGAAAGTAGACGTAGACGTTGTCATCAGCTACAAAATGAGTTTTTTTACCAAATTGAACAGCCGGGGAATCATTTCTCCACTCGGTGAGATTTTTGATAAAATCATGCGCCTCAGCCACCGGAAGGCCCCGGTCTTCGCCCAATTCAATACGCCCTTCTTCGGTAAAAGCGTTAATCGGATCTTCTTCCCAGCCCCCCGGAAAATCCCGGCGTTTTTCAGCGTCCGGACCGCCGCCCATTTTCAGGATTTCAGTGCCGTAATAAATCTGCGGAATGCCGCGGGTGGTCATAATCAGTGAGATTCCAAGCTTGAACCGGTCATAGTCTTCACCGGTAACGGTGAAAAACCGGTCGAGGTCGTGATTATCGACAAAGATTACATTTTCCAGCGGGTCGGGGTAGAGAAAATCCTGACCCAAAGTGAGATATACACGGTTCATCCCGGTATCCCAACCACCTTCTTCATGAATGGCCGTTGTAACAGCGCTGTATAACGGGAAATCGGTAACACTCGGCAGATAGGATTCGTAGCCGTCATCACTTGGAAACCCGGTCTGCCAGTAGGCTGTTGTGGGCACGTTGGGCATCCAAACCTCTCCTACAATATTGAAGTCGGGGTATTCTTCCAGCACCCGGCGGCTCCATTCGGCCATATACTCTTTGTACGGATAGGGGTGTGTATCCATGCGGATGCCGTCAATACCGGCATATTCAATCCACCATAATGTGTTTTGAATGAGGTAATCAGCAAGCAGCGGATTTTCCTGATTTAAATCCGGCATTTCATCAACAAACCACCCCTTAACGGTTGAGTTGTAATCAGCTTCGGAGCTGTAAGGGTCCATGATGGTATTCGTACGGTAATTGGTATTGCCGTATTCATCCTGATCGTGCACCCAGTCACTGGTGGGCAGATCTTTGATAAACCAATGGTGCGTGCCAACATGGTTGTGGATCATATCCATGATAAACTTCATGTCCCGGTCATGAACTTCACTGACCAGCTGCCGGAATTGTTCATTAGATCCATAGCGGGGGTCAATTTTGTACATGTCGGTAGCGGCATAGCCATGGTAGAAACCGATTTGCTGGGAATAGTCATAGGGCATGTCATTTTCCAGTGCCGGATTCAGCCAGACGGCGGTCATTCCCAGGTTTTCGATGTAGTCCAGATTATCCCGGATACCCTGTAGGTCACCTCCGTGCCTTGCAAAAGGCTCATCGCGATCAACCCCTTCCAGCATCCCCTCGATCTCATCGATGGATGGGTCCCCGTTTGCAAAACGATCGGGCATAATCAGGTAAATTACATCAGAGGCGTCAAATCCCTGATTGCGGGCATCTCCGGAATAGCGTTCTTTCAGTTCATATTCATGGGTGAGTCTGTCGCCTTCACGGTCGAAGTGCAATTCAAAAGTACCCGGAGCAGCATCCTCAATATCCAGGTAAACGAATAAGTAATTCGGATTTTCAACCTGAACCACGCTTTTGAGCTCAATATCAGATTGATCAACCGATACCCTTGATTTGCCGATATCGTCACCGTAAACCAGTAGTTGAAATTCGGACTCTTCGAACCCGGTCCACCAGAACTCCGGCTCTACCCGCTCAATTTCAATCGTTGAGGCCTCGGCAGATAAGGGCGCATGGGTTCCGCACCCGGCAAAAAATAATAACAGTACAATTAATAATAGTTTCATATGCAGTCCATTTCTAAAGATAAAAGTATGCCTCAACTTTGGCTTACCGGTTGCAAGTGGCAACAAGTGCATCCTTTTGACTACCAGTGCTAACCCGTTTTATGAAATAAGGATATCTGTTTCGTACTATGACTGATTACAACCAAAAGGCAGTTGAGCGGTTTAATAATAGCCAAAATTACGATACAACAGGTTAATCCCCAAGAAGAAAGCTGATGATCCGCAGGAAAACTCAGCTTTTTAAGTTGCCCCTCTTTGCCAAATGCTAAATATATTGCCAGCTCATTCTATCCAGCTGAAATTCAATAAAGCTTTTTCAGTCCTACTGCCTCAAGTAGTAGCCTACCGAAAAGCCCCAGCTGTTGTTCACCATATTACGGTCAGCAAAGGGTGATGAAAGCCCATGGGTATAACGTCCTTTAATCTTAATTGGAATGCCCCATTCTCTCCCGTCAGCAGCCAGACCGATGGCAGCCCCATAATCATACTCATTGAAAAATTCGGAGAATTCATCCTGTTGAATTTCTCTTGTGAGGTTATAGCCGAGATAAGGTCCGCCAAATACAACCAAATCAGCATCTTGCCACAAGATGAGGGGTGGGGTGTAGTTGATGAATAGTGGAATTTCAATGTATTCTATAGTGTAGGATGGTGTAATATCGCTGTCATTTTCATTGGTTCCGGACTGGCTGTTGATCATCCCTTTTTGCGTGTAGTAGGCTCCGGTTTCTAACCGAATCGGCATGTTACGGAAATTGTAATCGGTATAAACACCCACCATCAAGGCGCTTCTGGGTTTGTAATGTTCCGGATTAGACATATCAGGGCCCGTAAGACTGGTTTGATTAAATCCCGCTTTTATGCCAAAAGATATCGGTGCCTGAGCATGGGTTTGAAACGCTAACACCGAAATAAAGACTAAAATGAACGATGTTTTCAAAAAATGAAAACTTTGCACTCTTTGAAGCTTTTGAAAGGTATAGAAGTTTATCATAGCTACCCCGCAATGTTTAGTAATTGATATGCTTTGCTTACCCTGTTAATTCAATAATCAACCATTACGAAATTTCTTTTTTGCTGAAATCCCGAATGGGTTTGAATTGCACAATTTTAATTCACATATACACAGATCTAAAAAGGTCGATCTAATACCCTGTTCTTTATTCATACATCTAATAGAAGTACTACACGCTTAATTGTAACCCGAAACAATGCATATTTAAAGTTGGCACTCGGAAAGAACCCCAAATATTATCACTTTCCGGAATCCCGGCGATGGTATTATACGCTCATTAGTAAAAGCGAAAAAAACAACAGTAATGTATCTTACTTAGTTTTTTTACCCTGCTTAAAAGAACACAAAAAACTTAAAATGTTCAATAACTTAACTGTAAGCTACAATATTAAAATATACCAATTACTGCAAGAGTTATCCCAAAAAAATCTTGAATTCTTCTGAGTGCATGCCGGGGTAGAATAGGGTATGGGAAAATCAGTTAACTAAAGAACACAACTGTCGAAGTTGATTAAGCCATGACTGTACTCCTGATAGTATATCTTCGGTTGAATAAATTGAAAATTAAAGATTGAGCGCACTTCGAAAGCACCGAACTGAATATTAATGCCTAAATTATTTAAGCTTTAATCATACATCAGTAGAAATTCGGACTTTTCGGAGTGCGCTCAAGATTGAAGATTTTTTAGATGGCAGTCAAGTTGCTTGAACAAAGCGAATCTTCAATGTTCAATCTGTAATTTTCTATTTACCGAAAACGGGATTAAACCCATCACATATTTCAAAATGCCTAACTGCGACAATTGAGTAAAGAGTGGGTGACCTGAATATCCGGAAGTGCATCAATGCAACTAAACACTAATCCTTTGTTAAAAGCCGGGTACAGGCGGTTTGGTATCACCAAACAGTGATGCCAGTTTTATGGCTGCATCTATAGGTTCGCTTACTGAATATACGGCGGAACTTACCGCAAGTCCGGCAACTCCGGTTTTAGCTACCTCGCCGGCATCTTCCATTGTAATACCGCCAATAGCAAAAACAGGAAGTGAAACCTCGCGCACTACTTGCCTGAGTGTCTCAATTCCACGGGGGGCGTATGATTTCTGTTTGGTGGTGGAGTTGTAGATATGACCAAAACCGATATAATCTGCTCCCCCGGCTTCTAAAGCCTGTGCTTCTTTTATTGTTGATGCACTTCCTCCGATTATTTTCTGTTCACCCAGAATATTGCGGGCAACCGATATCGGCAGATCTTGCTGACCCAAGTGAACTCCATGGGCATCAGTGGCATAAGCAAGATCTATACGGTCGTTAATGATCAGCCTGGCGCCGTAATGTTCACACAACTGCCGAATTTCAATCCCGATTTTCATCAGTTCCCGGGCTTCCATTTTTTTATCCCGGAGCTGAATGAATTGAGCGCCACCCTTGAGCGCCATTTTGGCAAGTTGGTAATGCGTGTAACCGGCAGGATTCTCGGCGTGAGTTATTACATACAATCCATGCATTTTTGTGGTGTAGGAGTGTGTTAAGGAATTCAAAAGTTACAGCTTTCCGAAATATTTGAGGTTCTCATTTGCTACTTCCGGATCCAGCCAGGAACGGATGGCTGCTACGCCAAAGGCTCCGGCATCAAAGCAGGCATCGGCGTTATCAGGAGTAATTCCTCCGACCGCATACACCGGGCAATCTACTTCATTGGTAATGGTCCGAAGCTCATCCAATCCCTTTTCGGGTTTGCCGGGCGTCTGAAATACCGGCCCGAAGAGCAGAAAATCAGCCTTTTGTTTGTCGACCGCTTCACCGGCATTATGAACACTGGCACCGATAATCAGGTCCCGTGCGAAATCTCTGGCCTCTTCGGGACTGAAACTACTGGTACGCAGGTGAACTCCGTCGGCTCCGACGGCCAGGGCTATATCCACCCGATCATTGATAAAAAGCTGCGCTCCGGCATTCCGGGTTATCTCAGCCACTTGATGACCCAGACGCAGTAAATCTCCGGACGAAAGATCTTTTTCCCGAAGCTGGAACATTCTGACTCCGGCATTTAACGCTTTATGAATGGCAGCAACTACATCCTGATCCGGTACTTGTGATCGGTCGGTTATCGCGTAAAATTTATGGTTTATCATGAGTTTCTATCATTCCATCCATGGGAGTTGAGGCTTTGGCGTACAACCGGCGCGGCATTCGCCCGGCCCGATAAGCGAGCCTGCCGGCTTCAATAGCTTTGCGCATTGCTTCAGCCATCAAAACCGGATGTTCGGCCTGGCTGATAGCGGAATTCATTAACACGGCATCGCACCCCAACTCCAAAGCTTCAGCAGCATCGGAAGCGGTGCCGACACCGGCATCTACAATCAGCGGCACCTCAACCTGCTCCCGGATGATCCGGATATTATACGGATTGCGAATTCCCATACCGGAACCAATCGGGGCGCCTAATGGCATAACCGCAGCACAGCCCATGTCGTTCAGTTTCTTACAGGTGATGGGATCATCATTGCAATACGGGAATACCTCAAACCCCTCCATCAACAGCTCTTCGGTTGCTTTGAGCAATTCCGACACGTCGGGAAACAACGTCTCTTCATCACCGATTACTTCCAGTTTGACCCAGTTAGTCCCCAGTGCTTCACGAGCGAGCTTTGCGGTGAGTACCGCTTCTTTGGCCGTATAACAACCGGCTGTGTTAGGGAGTAGCGTGAGTTTATCGGTTTGCAGGTATTTTAAAATACTTTCACTGGATTGATTCTGCAGATCCACCCGGCGTACCGCCACGGTCACAATTTCCGCACCGCTGGCCTCTATTGAACGCCGCATTACATCCGGGTTGGGATACTGCGAAGATCCGATAATAAGCCGGGAAGAAAACTCCTTGCCGGCAAGTGTAAATGTGTCGTTGCTCATGTTAAATCAAATAATAAATGTGGGTATTTTTTCAGCTGATTAAAACCTCAGCTCAGCAAAAAAGCTTATTCGCAGATAGTAACGAAGAATACTTTTTTCCGGATCAAAACACTAATTCCAGAGTATCAGCCTCCCTGAACGGCCTGAATAATTTCAACCCGGTCGCCGTCTGTAACCTGATGGCCGTCCCAGTCCGAGCGGGGGATTACTTCGTCGTTTATGGCGACAGCAATTCCGTCCCGGTCTTCAACACCTTCAGTTTCGCGAATGAGCTGACTGATGGTTATTCCGGCCTTTACAGTTTGTGATGTTCCGTTTACTGTGATATCCATATCTGATAGTCTGTCATTTTATAATGATTCGAATCATAACTCATTGCGGGAGAAAGAACAAAAGTTCTGCCCCGAATCGTGATCATTCTGCTTGTGCGAGGTCGGAGAACCTCATTGGTTCAAACGGTTTGATCAACCCACTGATTTCATCATCCAGTATAATATCGGTAAGATGATAAGCCGTGATGGGAGCCAGCAGGATACCGTGGCGGTAAAACCCGGCGGCGTAGTAAAAACCCGGTTGCTTCGTTTTGCCGATCATCGGGTAATGATCCGGGCTGGCCGGGCGCAGACTGCCAAAAAACTCGGTAACCGGGAGGTCGTAAATTGAAGGCAGCGCCTCCCATGCGTTTTCGAGCAGATCTTTCATCCCGCCGGCAGTTGGGTCCGTATTGAAACCCTTCTCCTCACTGGTGGCTCCGATTCGCAGCGTCCCGTCTTCCTTAGGGCACAGGTAAACCCGGGGAGTCCGGATCATGTGCTGCAACTCAACCTCTTCGGTCATTTTCAGGGTGATGATCTGCCCTTTCACCGGCCGCACCGGTATGCGCAGCTCGTCGGGCAGACCGGGAATGGAGTTGGACCACGCTCCCGCCGCCAGCACAATGTCGGTAGCCCGGCAGGTGTCTTTATCGGTTTTTACCCGGTGATCGTTCTCTCCGAATTTAATGGATGTTACCTCACTGCTTTCCAGTAAATTCCCCCCGTTTTTGAGAAAAGCATCCTTTAGAGCGAGCACCAGCGCGCGATTGTCAATATGTTTATCCTGGGGCAGCCACATAGCTGAAACGGCCCGGGGACTCAACAGCGGCTCAATTTCACGCGCCTGAGATCCGGTAAGCATTTCTGCTTCGAAGTCGAGCTTCTCCTTGAACTCAAACAGCCGGCGGATGCGCTCGGTGTCGTCGCGATCCATCCCGGCTATGAGGCTGCCGCTGTAAAAGATTTCCGGAACCGAATCAACATCCTCGCCGAGTTCTTCCAGGAATTGAGGGTAGAGGTTGAGGCTGGCCTGACCAAGCTCCAGCAGGGCTTCTTCTTCAAAACTTACTTCGGCATACGGGGCGAGCATTCCGGCGGCTGCCCAACTTGCAGACCCGCCCACTTTTTCGCGTTCAATAACGGTTACTTCACATCCACGGCGAGCCAGTTTCCAGCCCATCGCCATACCGATGAGGCCTCCGCCGATTACGATAAAAGATCGGTCTTTCATTGTTCTTTCTCCTTTCTTCAGTAGAGAAAGAAGCTGGTGGAACAGCCTATTTCCCTACGCCGGCATTACCCGGATCAGGTTCACAGAGTATATTCTCAGCCTCCCGGATTTTCCGGAAAGCACCTCGTGAAATCCAACGGTACCAGACCTGATTAATTTTGGAGAAACAGGTAAAAAACCGGGTTGCTGACTTGACCGGGTCCTATTAATATGGGTTTGATATAAGCAGGTGAATTGACCGGCCCGAAATTCTTTCAACCGGTATTATCAGTTTTCCATTCAAGGCGCTTTTTTTATAACTTTTGGCCATTTAAAAATTCAACACATAGTCCATGGGTTAGGGAGCCCGGATAAAAAAATCAGATTGTGAATCTTTATGAGAATATTATCTATTATTGTATTAATACTCCTGACTGTAGTGTCAGCTCTGAGAGCAGAAGCGTTTTCAGATCAACCCCAATCCGACACCCTCGCTTTTGACCTGGAGGAACTACTCATCAGCGCCCAGAAAACTCCGGTTTCACTGGCCAATGCCCGCCGTTCCGTGCAGGTTATTAATCAGCAGCAAATTGAAGCCTCACCGGCGCAGGACCTTGCCGGACTGCTCTCTACCGTGCGCAGTGTTGATATTCGCAGCCGCGGCACATATGGAATGCAGGCCGATATCAGTATCCGGGGCGGAACGTTTGACCAAAGCCTGGTGCTGTTGAACGGTGTCAACGTCACAGATCCCCAAACCGGTCATCACAACCTCAATATCCCTGTAGATCTGCGAAGTATCGAACGCATTGAGGTGCTGCATGGCTCCGGCGCCCGCGTTTTTGGTCCGAACGCCTTCAATGGCGCCATCAATATCATCACCAGAGAACCGGGAGAATCGCATCTAAACGCCTCGCTAACCGGCGGTCAGCACAGGTTCGGAGCAGCCGGGGCGTCTGCCGGTTTCAAAAGCGGACCGCTGGCTCATCATGTTTCTATCCACGGACTGCGAAGCGACGGTTATACTGAAAATACGGATTTCAGATCCGGCAACCTGTTCTATCGCTCACAACTCGAGCTCGATGCCGGCGACCTGGATCTGCAAGCCGGTTATAATGAAAAGGAATTCGGGGCCAACAGTTTCTACACACCGGTATTTCCGGATCAGTTTGAGGAAACCCGGGCCGGTTACGCCTCGCTCAGGTGGCTGCCGGATAACGATATTAATTTACAGCCGTCGCTGTATTGGAGGAGGCACCATGACCGGTTCGAACTGTTCCGGGATGAAGCGCCGGACTGGTATGCCGGCCATAATTACCACCGCACCGATGTAGTCGGTGCAGCGCTGCAATGGGAACACCAAAGCCGTTGGGGAACTACCGCTGCCGGACTGGATTACCGGTTTGAACATATTTTCAGTAATGTACTCGGGGAAGAAATGGAAGAGCCCATGGACGTTCCCGGCTATGATGATGCGCAATTTACCCACGCTTACCATCGCAACGGCATCAGTCTGATGCTGGAGCAAAATGCCGGCTACGGGCCGTTTTCGATGTCGGCCGGAACGCTGGTTTACAGCAACTCGGATCTCGATGAACCCTTCACGC
>SLQI01000471.1 GCA_007131535.1 Balneolales bacterium
AAAATATCCGGCTGTTGGGGGTCTACATCCGGCCGAATGCCAAACGTCTCCCGGTACTGATCAGCAATGGCATCCTTCAGACGCTGAGACAGATAAATGTTGTGATTCATCTGCTCGTGAAAAGTTACACAGTCGATAGCAAACGTCTTTTTCAGCGAAATAAAATCATGCCAGTTGATTGACCTGCCGAATTCGTATAACTCGTCTTCGTTGGAAATTTTTTGGGTTGAAACCGGTATTAACACGCGAAGAGCGAGTCTCGAATACATCAGCACCCGCATCAATAATTCTTCGTCACCAGGGAATTCAACAGCTCTGTTGAGTTGTACTATATTTTGAGCTCCAATAGATTGCAGTTCCGCTTCCAACGGAGCCTCCAACCCTTTAAACGTTT
Organism: Balneolales bacterium; assembly: GCA_007131535.1. Lineage (GTDB taxonomy): Bacteria > Bacteroidota > Rhodothermia > Balneolales > Natronogracilivirgulaceae > SLJN01. The sequence goes on from SLQI01000471.1 coordinate 395, forward strand.
TGACAAGTATGCGGTCAATTTGCGTCACAGTAAATAATTCGATTATAAATTCAGAGAACCAATCGGAAGGTTCAGTTAAGATTTTCCTTGAATTTGACACTGATCCCGTGCTGGCAGAAAAAACCGAATGTTTGCGTTATGCCAGCCACGGCAGCGGACCGATCAAGATAATGAGAAATCAAGTTCCGGACTGTCCAAAATATGCAAGCAAAAATCGTTAAACCGGCATTCTTTTTCCGCTGAAATTCAAGCAGATATTGAAGAATTATATTAAGCACCAGCCCTAATCAGCAGTTTAATGAATAACGTTCTTTACTGGAATAAAATCTTGAGTTCTGCTACCCGGCAAAATTCCATTTTCAATTTGAAACAAGGCTACCCATTTTTTCAGGCTGCTTTTTAAGTTCTTGGGTTAATTAATGGTAGCAGATTAACGAGATCGGACTTTTTAAATAGATGGGTGCTTACCACTGGATGGAATTTCGGACAGATGGGGTACGGGAAGTTTATCGTTAAGAAACCAGAAGGTATCGTTTTGTTGTTATCCCGAGAAAAGGCGGCTATACTATGGACTACATCCCTCAAAAAATACTGTCTATACCGATATCCGGATTGAACCTCCGTGGTAACACTTTGCGAGCAGAGGTGGGAGAGTCCGAAACGTTGCTGGTGTTTCTGAGGCACCTGGGGTGTTTATTCAGCAGGGAGTTAGTCTCTGATATCCGGTTTAAACATTATTCGGCAGGAGGGTTTCTACCCACCGTATTCTTCTTTCAGGCGGAAGCCGAAAAAGGCTTGGATTTTTTCAATACTTACTGGCCGGAGGCACGGGCAATTGCTGATCCGGACCATCAGTTTTACCCGGCCTTCGGAATTCAAAGGGCATCGCTCAATCAGATGGTTGGTCCGGAACCGCTGGCCTGTGGTGTGAGAGCTACACTCAAGGGCAATTTTGCAGGCAAATCCACCGGTGATGTCCGAACTATGCCCGGCATGTTTCTGGTGCGGGGCAGCATGGTCTTATGGGAACACAAATTCCGGCACATCGGAGATCACCCCGACCTTGACAGCATTCCGCGAATGATGCCGATCTGATTATGAAGAAAAAAATCTCCATAGCGGTGATACCCGATATCGGAGGAGGAGCATGGCGGTACGAAAGGTGCAAACCATGGTTCACAAAACATGTTCTGTTTCAGGTTATCCAGATACCGGGCTTTGGCGGCCAGTCCGCGGATCCGGAACTGGACTCCATGGAATCATACGCCGATTATATTTGCAGCAAAATCAAGGAACTGCCGGCGCCCCGATATATTTTTGCCACCGGCACCGGTGCCAGTATGGCATTGCAACTGATCCAGAACGAAGACCGGCGCCCACACGGGCTGATTTTACATGCCCCCGTATGGAACCGGCCTCATCCACAGCCGTTTCCTAAGCTGATTCAATATAAATGGCTGCGCCCGTTTCTGCTAAGAGCAATGGTCTCCAATACTTTTCGAAACCGGATGAGGAAGGAACTGTTCCGCCAGCCGGTCCCGGATTTTTTTGCCGATCATTTTTTTGAAGAGTATGCCCGTTGCGAGGTATTCGGACAGTTATTCAGATTAATTACCCCCGAATGGTTTCAGACGCTGAAGCCCGTATCTGTTCGTTCGTTGATTTTATGGGGCGGGAATGAAGTTAGACCTCCTCAACAACACATCAATTCCTGCCGGCAAATCCTGCCCGATACCGAAGTAAAATTCATCAAGGAATGGGATTACTACCCGATGATAGAACAACCCCGATCGTTTGCCAATGCTCTGCTCAATACCACCATGGAAATGCAGGGGAAAAAGAAACAGCCGGCAGCTGCGAGAAAGAAAAACACCACCCGTGCGGGATGGTAAACCGGCTGTTAATCAGTGCTCATTGGAGGGTATGGTTTTAAACGTGGATTTGCGCGGTTTGTACACGGATGTTTGGGAGATGTTATTAGCTGATTTAAGAGACAAAACGGCTGGAGCGCAGCGAAGGAGTTTTTAAAGATGATTCTCTTTTTAGTCTGAGTTCGATTCTAAATTTTTTATCGACCAGAAAGTGGCTTTGGGTAAATGCGATGTCGGTTGCTGGTTGCTGGTTGCTTGTTGCTGGTAAGAAAAATAAACCAAGCTACAGTTAAGTACCGGTTTAATGCAAAATAGGTATCGCAACGCTGTATGTTAGCCGATTCAGGGATTGACAACCTAATACTGTTGTCAGTATATCAGCTTAGCACCCATCCATTTCCGTTGACTTCAGTCAACGGTTAAGCGCCTCCCCCTTCATATTAACGCGGGGCTTTAGCCCCGCATCTTCCCGCTGTTGCACCTCAATTTCAGTCATCCCTCTTTTCAAACCGAGGTATCCCTACATGGAAGGATTTTCAATAAATGTCTACCTTCCATTTCGGGTCTAAAGCCCCGTAACTTTGCGGGAGCCGTACAACCGTCGGCTGAAGCCGACGGAAATGGATATTCAATAGCTACCCTACAAAAATTGTACATCCCGTAATAAGTCGTGGCACAAAGCATTATAGGATAATCACAAATTTTTAGACGGACAGTAGCGCGAGCAAATATTAATCGAACTGAGGTTTTAGGCAAGATCGCCCTATAAACTTTTATTTCAGGTGTTAACAAATAATTTGTCGGTCTTGAGCATTTTATTATTTTAACTAACGATTATTGTAATAACACGGTGCCGGCATCTATGCCGCGCCGGTTCATCTTTTGATGCAGGGGTAAAGCAGGATAGCTCAACTAATAAGAACATAAATCATAACCCTGCAACATGAGAGCAGATTTCGAAGTAACATTAGAAGACCTCAGGCAAGAGGTGGTGCAAGAGTATGGCGTGAATCCGAAAAAAAAGACCCTACCGCCGGATGTGAAGCGGTGGGTAGAGTTGATCCATGAGCATTTGACCTCGGAGGAGTTGACCATTGGTTGGCTGATGGAACAAACTCATTTCAATGAAAAAACTGCCCGCCGATTTAGGTTTATATCCGGAAGCTACCCAAAAAGTTACATTACAAGGCTTAGGGTAGTGCTTGCTTGTAAACTATTGGATTGCGAAGCATACGATATAACCTCGGCAGCTTTGGCAACGGGCTTTAGTGATCGGAGCACCCTGTCCAAAGCATATAAAAAGCACTTCGGTATGAATCTGAGTGAATCTTTAAAAAAGAAACAAAAAAAGGGGGAGGATAAAAATTCACATGATTTTTCACAGAATAATTCACGCATAGACATATTTATTACATTTACTTGGCGGTAGTGAGATGATTAGTATTTCAACCGATACATAAGTGTTAACATGGAAACCACTGTAATATCTTATTTGTCTTACCTGGGCATACCAATTTCAAAAGGGTATGTCAGCAGGCTCATACAATCTCATCCGGATTATCCGTCTTTGATGAGTGTTTCTGATGTACTCCAACGACTTGGCGTACCCCATCAGGCTGTCAGGATGCGTGGTAGTAAAGTCAAGGATCTCGCTCCCCCTTTTTTGTTAAAATCCGAGAGTGATGCGACAGAATTTCAATTCATCAAAACACAAAAAGATCTGCCCGGTTTGAATAAACTTTCCGAGGAGATACTTGCCATTGTACTACAAGTGGAACCGATAAAAGAACTAACGGACACCTATAACAATAATGCCCGAAGGAAGGATTATATATGGCAATGGTCGGCCGGTATTCTCGGAATAACCACTATTTGCATACTTGGACTGCTATCGGCACCACTTTGGTCTGACTGGCTGTATGCCGGGATAACGGTAACGGCGCTCGTCGGACTGATGCTGGGGTATGTTCTATTCATTTATGATCTTGGTATTAAAAATGAATCCATAAAAGCTTTTTGTGATGCCGGCAAAAGAACGAGCTGTGATTTGGTTTTGCATTCAGACAAAGCCCGGCTTTTCGGTGGTGTAAAGCTTTCCGATGCGGTATTTGCCTACTTTATTTTTCAAACCTTAAGTATATTTTTTTTGCTGACCGTGCCCGGCTATGGTCCAACGGTTCTGCCCATCCTTGCAACTCTGAGCCTGCTGGTCTTGCCCATGGGCGGGTATCTGATTTATGTGCAATTCGCTGAAGTCAAAAGCTGGTGCAAGCTTTGTTTACTGGTAGATGGTTTACTTGTTGTGCAGGCAGGTCTGTTTTTCGTGGTTTTATATAGGGAACCGCCGATAGTAGACAGTGATTTACAGGTGATTCCCGCTTTATTGCTATTGTTCATTATGACCGGAGTGGGTTCAGTAGTAATGTTACTTAAAACGGAGCTGGAAAAGTATGATAAAATTAAAACGCAAGCCACTTTATCCGGCCGCATAAAAAATAATCCCGAAGTTTTTACGCATTTACTTGGTCGTGAAAAGAAGGTTAATACCACATTTTTCGATCATGAGATGTTGATTGGTGAAGCCGAAGCCCCCCTCAACATTGTGATGGCAAGCAATTTGAATTGCGGGCCGTGTAAAGAAGGCTTTGAAAAGGCTATGAAGATAATTAATACCTATCCCGGGGACATCAACCTTTGTATTCGTTTCTTCCATACCGATAAAGAAGAGGACGGAGAAACCCCTGCCACAAGCACATATTTGCTGGCATACTGGTTGGAAAACATCTGTGGTAATGATGAAGAGTCTCGGCGTACAGCTGAGATGCTGCAAGATTGGTTTAGCATTAAAAATATGGACACATTTACCCAAAAGTATTCAATGAAACGAAACGGCCAGGTTGGGGCGGCGAAGTCACTTGGAAATCAACATCAAGCTTGGATGGAGCAGGCGAAAGTCAGTCGCACTCCGTCTTTTTTTATCAATGGATATTCTTTGCCTGATCTATACACCATTGATGATTTAATAGTGATTATTCCGGGGTTAATTGAGGAACTTCCGGAAAACCTACAGTCTGAACAAAAACCTGTTTCGGTGAATACCTAACAACGGAAGGTATAAAGGGTTAAACAGCCTGCCCTTACCCCGGTTATTTATTGGGGTGAAACAGGTGAAATCGATAAGAAAACCAATGAGGTAAAGCTTATGAGAAACCTTATAATAAACACCATGGAATATGGAGACCCTCTTAGCCGAAGTGAAATGAGGGAGATTATGGCCGGAAAACAAACTACAACCAGTGGTAGTTGTGGTAAGTGCTGCTAAGATCATAATTCGTCAAACTGCAGTGCTTGTGTCAGTTATTGTTCGGGGGATGATTGTAACTGTGATGATGGCTCTCATGGTGTATCATGTGATTGTAATGATGATAATCCAATAGAGGGTTAATAAAAACAGTAAATTAGATGGCGTTTATTAATAGCGCCATCTAATTTCTCCATACTAATTCAGAAAATTTATGCTTTTCTATCATAAACTTCTCGTCTGTATTATTCTGCTAATGTATTTGTTTAATTTTGATATTGATAATGCATCAAAGGTAACTACACTTTCAGATTTTCAAACTCTAAGCACTTACGAGGATTCAAAATTAGCCCAACCTCAAATGATCAAGGTTGTTGATTCAACGTCATACCTGGTATATGACTCGGGGTATAACCAGGTCAAGCAACTTAATCTTGATGGGGAAATTATTCAGGAGTATGGCCGCGAGGGCGAAGGTCCGGGAGAATATAGCAGTGTGCTGAATTTATTTATAACGGATGACCAAATCTATGTGCTCGATCAGGTACAGGGAAAAATTCTGAAATATGATCATCAAGGTGAATTCCTGTCTTCTTTTAATTATGATCCAACAAACGTAACATCTCCTCCCCCGCCGCCACCAGCTCCAAGTGAAGAACTGGCCTCTAAACTTGATCGCAATCGCAATAATATCAATAACCAGCCCTATGTTGGTCAATCAGGCAATGTATTGCTGCCTTCAGATCACGAGGAATATCTTTTTGAACTAAAGGACTGGGAAGGTGAATTTCAGGCTCATATGGGTGGGCAACGACAGGATATCCAGGCAGATATGGATGAATTTCGTTCAGATATCACCAATTCTGATCTACTTGATCTTTTTTCCGGTAACAGTTTTCCGGTGCAGGACCGAAATGATCCCCAAGCGTACTTCCTGATATACAGCTCATTTCCGGTCATTGCAAGATATCAGGCTGACGGTCAGCAGGAATGGGAGGTCGTACCCGATATTACTGAGGAGTTGAAAGAACTCGAAGAGCAATACTTCGAGTCAGCCCGTCAGTTGCTGGAGGTCGCTGATGGAGTAGTAATACATCGTAAATATACCACAGGTGCATCCAATACCGAAGGCGAACTTTTTCTTGCCACATTTACAAATGCTCACCACCCCATGTGGATTCACCGGTTTTCTAATTCCGGCGAACTACAACAACAGTACAAAATCGAAAGTGACGTAGATTTAATTCCACATTTTGATATAGATCCCAAAGGCGAGTACGCTTATGTGATAACCGAAGAGGCTGAGATTCGCCGATACAATATCGATAATTAATTTATGAAGAATATGGCCTTTTGTTATACCCCCACTACTTTCCTGATAATTTGTTCGATTATCTTTTCGACATGCACTTCATCGGATAATCAAGGCATCCCCGAAGATATTCGCCAACTCCCTGACCTTCACATTATAGACCCGGATGATGAACCCATATCTGAAATAGAATTAACCAGAAAACAATCGTTCACCGATACCGACGAAGTCCTCATTGGCCGACCGGGTGACCTAACCGCAGATGAGTACGGCAACGTATATATCGCCGAGCAAAGCCCCAATCATCCCGAAATTTACAGCTTCGACCCCGACGGCAACTACATTACTACCATTGGCTCCCATGGCTCCGGACCCGGTGAATTTCAAAGCATCAGCCGGATTCAGTATCGCGATGGTTATTTATATGCCTACGATGGTCCGCTGAGTCGGTTTTCAGTTTTCAAAAACCCGTACCCAAATAATCAGGGCGATTATAGCGCAGCCACCGAACTTGCTCACATTATCCAACCGGATACTGATGACCCGAGCCTCCCGAATGAAATCAGCGAATCCTTTCTTTTTCCGATCAACTTTGCCGTTACCGGTGATCATCAGATTCTGACGGCCTTTAAACCTTTTGACAGCTCTATACCATCCCTCTTTTATGTGTTCATAGACCAAGAGGGGAGTATCAATACCGAAACCATCCTCGAAATAGATTCGGATGAACACGTGGTGGACTATTCATCCGGCCAAATGCTTCTACCTACAAGCCGAGACGCACTGGTTGCTATATCCACCGATGGTGACATTTTCACCTCCAACTCTGAGGAATTTTTAATCAAAGTTTATGATCGTCACGGAGAATACCAATATGCATTATATAAGCCTTATAAACGAAGAGAACTGGATAAGGATAAATTAGCAAGCGAATATGAGTCATCCCGCCGCCGTGCTATTCAGGATGCAGAATTGCCTGAAACCTGGCCGGCCCTGGATGAGGTGTTGATGGATGACGAAAATCGGCTTTGGATAGCTACCCTCCCGGATGATCCGGATATGCTCGAATGGTGGGTACTGGATGAAAATAGTGAATTGCTAACCCGTTTTGATTGGCCGAAATACAAAGAAATAAAGGAGATAAAAAACAGCTCCGTATTTGTACGGATAGCATCCCATGAGACCGGCTTAACTGAAGTAATTCAATATGATATAGAAATGGAAATATAGAACTACAAAAGTTAATGCAACTTAGCTGATTAATACTCAATAAATTTGGGTTCAATTGTTAGTCCCTTAAAAAAACTAACACTTTTATTCATAAAAAATGGAGTCAATATGATGAATAATGAATTAAGTCGAAGTGAAATGAAAAACGTTATGGCTGGTACTGATTTCAGAACAGTTGGATGTAATAAAAATGACGCACATCTTGGTTATGTTGGCTGTTCTGAAGACATAAGTGATATGACTTGTTGCAAAGCACATCATCCAGAAACAGATGATGCATACACGTTGCCCGAAAAAGCATAGATGTTTGTGTTAGAAGGGATAACCCTCCCTTCTAACACTCTTTATAATTACAAATATGATAGCTTTTCCCCACTACCAGCAGTTCGACCAAATGGATTGCGGCCCCACCTGTCTCCGCATGATCGCACGCTACTACGGACAGACCTATTCAATGGATTCACTGCGGCAGCGAAGTGGTATAAACCGGGAAGGAGTATCTCTGCTGGGTATAAGTGAAGCAGCCGAAGATATAGGCTTCCGGACGGTCGGGGTTAGGCTTACCTGGGAGCAATTAAAGGATCAGGCGGAACTGCCCTGTGTAGTCTACTGGGATCAGGTACATTTTGTGATAGTGTATCGAATCAAAAAAAACAAGGTGTATGTAGCCGATCCCGCCAAAGGCAAAATTGCCTTTCCCAAAGATGAATTTTTACAGCACTGGCTCAATAATAAACAAAACGGGCAGAATACTGGCATTGCTTTGCTGATTACCCCCACCCCTAAGTTTTATGAACAGGATGGCGAAGAGGGGAACCGGTTACATATTGGAATTCTATTAAAGTACATCCTGCCTTATAAAAACCTTTTGATTCAACTTGCACTGGGGCTGCTTTTAGGGAGTGTGCTTCAGCTCATTTTTCCTTTCCTCACGCAAGCGGTGGTTGATATCGGGATTCAGAATCAGGATCTGAATTTCATCTATCTGATTTTAATAGCACAATTAATGCTTTTTATAGGTCGAACCGGAGTAGAGTTTATTCGGTCATGGATACTGTTGCATGTGAGTACGCGAGTGAATGTCAGTATTCTGTCCGACTTCCTCATCAAACTCATGAAACTGCCGATGCCGTTTTTCGACACGAAAATGGTGGGGGATATTATGCAGCGCATGGAAGATCACACACGGATCGAAAATCTGTTAACCAGCCAGACTCTCAGCACCCTTTTTTCTTTTACTACATTGGTGGTCTTTTCTTTGGTCCTTGCCTACTATCACATCATGATTTTTTTCGTATTTCTGAGCAGCAGTGTGCTCTATATAGGCTGGATAGTCTTGTTTTTGAAAAAACGAAGAGAGCTGGATCACCGACGCTTTGGGATTTCCTCAAATACGCAAAGTGTGGTTGTTCAGCTTGTTCGTGGAATGCAGGAAATTAAGCTCAACAGCTGCGAAAAACAGAAACGATGGGAATGGGAGCGCCTACAGGCAAGATTGTTCCGCTATCGTGTAAAAAATCTGGCCCTTGAGCAATACCAGCAAGGTGGTGGCTTCTTTATTAATGAGGGCAAAAACATACTGATCACATTTCTGGCGGCTGTTGCAGTTGTAAACGGACAGTTAACCCTCGGTGCCATGATGGCCGTTCAGTACATAATCGGTCAACTCAACAGTCCGGTCCAGCAGCTCGTCGGGTTCGTTCAGTCGGCTCAAGATGCCTTAATCAGCATGGAGCGCTTAAACGAAGTACATGGCAAGGAAGATGAAGAACCAGCCGGAGGTATGTTTGTTTACCAATTGCCGTCAAAGAAAAATCTAAGTATCCATAAGCTTAGTTTTACCTATCCGGGTGCGGGCAACCAGCCGGTATTGGAAAATGTTGATCTGGAAATTCCTGAAAATAAGACTACAGCGATTGTGGGAATGAGCGGAAGCGGCAAAACCACCCTTCTGAAGCTGCTACTAAAATTTTATGCCCCTGAATACGGAGAAATACGTATTGGCGATAAAAACTTCAGCCATATCAGCCCGCGGGTCTGGAGAAGTCATTGCGGAGTTGTCATGCAGGATGGGTTCATTTTTTCCGACAACATCGCCAGAAATATTGCGGTGGGAGAGGAAGTCCCTGATATCGAAAGACTGGAGCAAGCAGTCAATATTGCCAATATCGGCTCCTATATCGAGTCTCTTCCATTAGGTTTTAATACTAAAATCGGCGCCGAAGGAAACGGCATCAGCCAAGGGCAACGTCAGCGGATTCTTATTGCGCGTGCAGTTTATAAAGACCCGCAATTTCTCTTCTTTGATGAAGCAACCAACGCTCTGGATGCCAATAATGAAAGAGCAATAATGGAAAACATGCAGTCCTTCTTCCAAAACCGTACTGTGACAGTCGTGGCTCATAGGCTCAGTACCGTAAAAAATGCCGACAATATTGTTGTGCTTGATGAGGGTAAGCTTGTTGAACAGGGAACACACGAAGAACTTGCCGATTTAAAAGGCTCCTATTTCAATCTGGTCAAAAATCAACTGGAATTAGGCAATTAACTATGGATGAGCGGCCCAAACAACCAACTTCTTCTGAAGATGTATTTCCTGAGCAACCTCAAAGCATGCAGGTTGAAGACTCATCTTCATCTGAATCACTTCAAAATACTGACTGGCCAGAGCTGGATGTTCGAAGTAGTGAGGTGCAGGAAATTATTGGTCGCCCGCCCCATTGGCTTATAAGGTGGGGGATTACGTTTTTCTTTGCGGTAATGGGGTTAATCTTCCTGGTTTCCTTCATCATAAAGTATCCGGAAGTTATTGAAGCTCCAATTAGACTGACGGCAATCGAGGCCCCTCAAACTCTTCAAAGCCGTATAGATGGTAGAATTGACCACTTGCTGGTGGAAAACAATGAAGTTATTCAACAAGGAGAAGTTATTGCCTGGATGGAAAGTACGGCTGATCATGAAGAGGTGTTACAGCTCTCAGCAATAGTAGACAGCATACATATCTGGCTGCTAAACAATAAATACTACAAACTTGAAACGTTGAACATGGCAGAGTTCAGTAATCTTGGAGAGCTACAGGGTTCATTTCAGAACTTTGAACAATCCCGGCGGGAGTTTATGGCATATCAACCGGGAGGTATTTACAAACAAAGGCAAAAAATGCTGGAACAGGAACTGGTGTACAACCAGCAATTACTTGCTAATCTGCTAACTCAAAAGGAGAATCTGGAACAAGACTACGAAATAGCTGAATCTGAATTTGAGATCCAAAAGCAACTTGGTGAAAATGGATTTATCGCTCCCATTGAAAAGGATAGAGCCAAACGGGAGTTAATTGCACAGCGCCAGTCACTTCAGGAGTTTGAAGCCTCCATTATTAATAACCAACTGTCTCAATCTTCCAAGCGTCAAGAGATCATGGAACTGCAGCGACAATCCGGGGATCAATCATCGGAATTTTTACAGGACGTCAACAGTATGAAAAGTACAATAAAAGATTGGAATGAACAGTATTTTATTACAGCTCCTTTTGATGGTAAAGTAATTTTTACCGGCGTGATACAGGAAAATCAACTTGTTAATACCGGCCAGGAGCTGGCTTATGTAAAACCAGATAACGTAGAGTTTTTTGGTGAGATGCCGGTTGCTCAACAGTCATTTGGTAAGATTGAAGAAGGTCAAAAGGTTTTGGTTCGATTCAACGGTTACCCCTATCACGAATACGGATCAGTAAACGGTGAAATCGAGTATTTCTCAGATATTCCGGTACAGGATAGTTTATTTTTTGCACGTGTGGATTTTCCCGAAGAACTGACCACCAACTACGATGTAGAAATTCCACCGGTAAATGGGATGGCAGGTCAGGCCGAGATTATCACTCAAGATATGCGGCTGATTGACCGAGTGTATAATAATCTAACAAAGGAGTTGCGGTAATTACAGGAATATTGCCGCTCCCTCATCAAAACCCTTTGCAGACAATTCAGGTTAATAGCCTGTGAATTTTAAATAAGAAAAATGAAGAAATTCACATGAATTTTCACAGAATAATTCACACATAGTATTCCTTTTTTTAGTTATTTCTTATCAGGGTTAAATAACCTTCCCTTACCCCGGTTTTTAAGGGGTGAAACAGGTTAAATTGATCAGAAAACCAAAGAGTTAATACTTATGAAAGAACTCATGAATATTGGAAGCCCATTAAGCCGTGGTCAAATGAAGGAAATCATGGCTGGTGACGACTGGCATTTTCCATGTGAACCTAAATGCATACGAGCTAATGCACCTGGTTTACCATGTGAAGGTAGTTGTGAGCAGTATAATGAAGATTGCACTGTTGTGTGCAGTAATTGCTGTGAATTACTTGTAAAGGATTAATGCCTTTATTTAATCATTTATATACACTACAAATCTAAATGTTTTCGAAAGTAACCTCCTTCATTGTGAAGGAATTAACCACGAAAATGCTTTTCACCCAAAATCATTAAAACATAGAGGTGATTAAAAACGAATATGAATTAATTAGGAACAAACAAATAAACAGTAAATAAACGGTCATAATGTTGAGTTCAATACTATTCAACATTGACTGGTTGATATGTGATTTCTCTATTGTATATACAAGTAAACTTGAATAATTGTTCAGAGTGGCAGCAATTTATCCTGTCACTCTAAACTTTGCAATATACTATATACTCAATTTTAAACTATGTTTATTTAAGTGTCAAACTACTAAAATATAGATGACATAACATGAATAAATATACTATCATATTTATTATCATGCTATTATGGTTTAACTACCTTAATAACCCCAAAAAGCTGGTATCCGAGAGCTTCCTCAGCCCGGTAACCTCAGAATTTGTTGGCAGTCCAGCCGGCATTCAGGCCGATGAGGGAGCCCTGTATTTTTACGACAGAGCTTTAAAGCGTATCACCAAAGTGGATACGAATGGTGAAAAACAACTTACTTTCGGCCGGGAAGGCAGCGGACCGGGAGAATTTGAGTCGGTTGTCGGTTTTTGGGTTTTTGAAGAGCGGTACATGATCTATGATTATAACGCCTTCAGGTTTAATATATACCATAAAGACGGTAGCCCTGATGAAGATATCGTAATCAATGAAAACCCGGTTCATCCTGATCGATGGCCGCCGGCTTATCCCGTATCAACAGAAGCTCTCAATACCAGTGAAGTGCTCGTCCCCTCCCAGGGGAAAGGGGGTTCGCTTGTTGCAGTGGTCAACATTGAAACCGACAGTATACAGTTTTTGGGCAGTGCTGTTGGTGATTATTTAGTAGGTTCTGTTGATCGAAGAGATATACAAGGAGCATATGCGGCCGGAGAAATCCCGGATATTGTGGACAACCAGGTTGCCATGGGCGGTAACCAGTCAGCAGTTTACAGTTTTCAGCAAATCACCGGCATTTTGGAAAAATATGACCGCTCGGGGAGGTTGCTTTGGGAGAAATACTTAAAAGTGCCGGCCCAGGAAACTATGTTTGATCAATTTGCCGAAGAAAATAAGAAGAGAGCCGGCGACCCGGAGCAAGCACCGATTTCATATCACTATGCCCGGGATATCGAAGTCCATGATGATGGCGTGGCCGTACTGCTTAACATGCCTGATGATGACCATCCACTCACCTTGGTATGGGTTCCTGCTGACGGAGGTGACTCGAAAAAAATAACTTATAGCGGAATAACCTACAGTCACCTTCCCCGGATCGATCAATCTTTCAGCATCTCACCATGCGATGAAACCATCTATTTTGTAGACTTCTATGATGGGATTATTCACAAAGCGGAGTGGCCATTTTAAATTCGGCAGCAAACATCTTGTCAATCAAATGAAACTGCTTAAAATATTATACCATTTGCAGTTCGATTTCATCACAGATGGACGCGGATGCATGCTGATTCCCCTCCGTCGGGAAGTAGTCTTTATAACCTTTCGATAACAACACAACCCATCAATTAACTAATCCACCCAACCAGACCTTCAAATCAACCCCAGGGCCGGACAAAACCACCCATACCATTCTTTACTTCACATACATCATCTTCCCGGTATCACTGAATGAACCGGCCCGCATGCGGTAAAGGTACATGCCGCTGGAAAGGCCGTGTTCCGAGGCGTCGAACGGAACGGTGTAGTAACCGGCTTCCTGACGCTCATCAACCAGGGTGGTAATTTTCCGGCCGAGGACATCATACACCTCAAGCACTACATCTATTTCCATATGCAGGTTGTAGCGGATTTGGGTGCCGGGATTGAATGGATTGGGATAATTCTGCTTCAATTGAAACTCTTCAGCTACCGGAGGGTCCGGAAAGTCGGGGGTAAACTCCGGATCGGAGCCCAGTATTTCTACCGTTTGATCAAGATTGTTGCGCTGCTGAAACGTACCCCACCCGAAGCTGCCGTTTTCCTCAATCAGAACAATGGTCCGGGGGGGCTGGTAAAAGTCCCGGGTCTGTTCGTCTTCCAGCAGGGCCTCGTTTTGGCCGGCATCGGCCAGCAGCTGAAGCCGGGCATCCTGGGTCTCCGGTTCTACTGAATACGTAATGATATAGTCGGTGTCTTTTTCCACTGTCCAGCTCCGCTCCTCCAGGTCCACACTGTTGACCCCCTCGCCTAAACTGCTGAACGGAATTTCGATTTCATCAACCGGTGACTGTAAATCCGCCGGGCCGTATAGAGGCTCATTGTCCCCAAGCGTACCCAGCTGCCGGGACTCATGCAACACGACCCGCAGCGTTCCTTGCCCGCTTATGGCTTCTTCACTTCGGCGAATGCGAAAAGAGAGGTCGGAAATCTCTCCGTTGAGCGGGGAGGTGATGCGCTGACCTACTAATCGCGTACCGCCCTCTGAGGGCAGTTCTATAAAAGCGAGGGTATCGTTGGCGGCATAGTTAAGTTCGGCCAGTTGGGTTTCTCCGGCCTCCCAGCTGCCGCTGTAGGTAAAGGTGCGTGGATTAGGCTGATTTTCACTTGTGCCGGGATCGACGTTCATCGAAATCAGCGTAAATTGGTCATAATCACCGGTGAACTGATGAGTACCGGCATCGATGTGTTCAAGCTGCGGCGAATCCTCATCCGAGCGGCGATACCAGATTTTATGCCGCATCCCCCTGCCCGATTCAATGGTTAAATCAAACCCGGAAACCTCCAGCCAGCGGGTGTATTTCACGCCGCCGAATTGTACTTCTACCTCTCGGTTTTGGGTGTAGGGCGGGGCGGCAGCGGAGTAGATCCGGGATAAATTCCGGACTCTGAGGTTGCTCAAGGTCGGGTGAAGATTGTAGCGATACCGTTGCTCCCCCCCGTACTCCCGGTTGATCAGGTTGGTGATATGAAAGTCCGTGAGCACTTGTTCCCACTCCAGGTTATCCGCATCAAGAGCGTTTACATAAGCCGCTACGCCGGAGCTGCCGGACCGGGTGATGCTGCCGGCGGCCTCAGCACCGATCCGCTCAGCAAGATAGGTATGCAGGAGACCGGCCCGCTCGTAATCCTGCAACACCTCATCCTGACCTCTGCGCCAGCGGAATAACCCACGCGTTTGCCGGGCGTTTACCACACCGGTACGCTCGGATGGCTGAGATAAAAACGTCATAGGCCGCGGGTTGAACCCGGTCAGGATTTCGGCCATTTCACTCTGACCTTCATTTTGAAAGGTGTTTAGAGCATTGTATTCCGGGTTACCGTGGATTAAGTGCTGAATTTCGTGGGAGAGGGTCGAATGCCAGTCCATGGGACCAAAACTGCTGCCGTAGATGTAGGGGTTGGAGTTGAGATAAATGATATCAGCACCATTGCTGTTGGGATGGGAAGGATTCAGGTCGGTGGGATTAAAAAAGCCGAGTGTTATCAAATCCCGCTCATCATCCCGGTCATCTTCCTGAATATCGGTAATAAGCACATTCAGGATTTCGCTGTCGTCTACGTCGGGGTATTCGCCGAACAACTCCCGGTTTAGTTCATACAGCCCGAGGTCGGGATTTACCGATCCATCGGGTGTGGATTCCGCCAGAACTTCCACGAAGCCATCCACGATAGATTCGCTGACCTGGTCCGGGCCGATTTCACTTTCTTCAACCCAAACCTGTATATGATCGGCTTTCCCCCGGAGCTCAAATGTGATTTCGTCATACTCGTAATCACCGCCGTTACTCTCCTCAAAATTGATCACATAGAACGTGGTCTGGTCGCCGATGCTGTACTCCTGAACTTTTTGCAAGGCAGGAGCATGAAAATCCGGATCACCATACCGCCGGAGTGCTTCTTCGTAGATTTCTTGGATTTCGGGTTGATCCAGCAGGTAGCTGGTCCGGTGCAGATAGCGATAATGGCTCTGCCGCATCGACTCATCGTCTATCCGCTCACTGCCTGGCCGGAGTTTGCCGATATCCTGACCGGCTAACGGAGCGAAAGTGCCGGCCAGTAATATCGCAGCTAATATGGGGGTAGTTATTTTCATGAAACTGAATTGAGGGATTCCCGAAAGCCCGGTAAGATCGTCAGGAAGGGTTTTTACGATTAATGAACGCATCAACCGCTTCATGATGCTTGGGATCAGCCCAAAAATTTCCGAATTCTTTTAATTCGGACTCAAAAGAAGTGTTGCGACCGGACTCAAGCGCCAGGGCGCTGCCCTCTTTCAGACGACCGATCAACTTGCGATCCGGTTTTGAAAGCCGCTCGGCCCAGTCCCAGGTATTGGCTCGCAAATCCGCTGTTATAGAGACCTCGTTGATCAGGTTGGCGGTAAATGCCAGGTTGGCATCCACAATCGCCTGCGAGCCCAACCAGTCGAGAGCGCGGGAACGGCCGACCCGTTCAACCAGCCGGGTGAGCCCACCCCAACCGGGCGGCAGATAAAACCGGCCTTGAGTAAAACCAAAATTGGCTGTTTTGCTGGCAATGGCAAAGTCAAATGCCAGCATCATCTCTACGCCGCCGCCATACGCATCCCCGTTGACGCAGGCAATCGACCAGAAATTTCCGTTTTCGATTCGGCGGAGAATATTACTCATCCGTTCAGCCATTTGCCGGCCCTCTTCGGCGGTTTTGAGTCCGTGAAATTCTTTGAGATCCCCGCCGGTGGCAAAATAGTCGTTATGCGAACCACTCAAAACCAGCACCCGTATCTCCGGGGTTTTCTCGATTTGATCCAGCAGTTCTTCAAGCTCGGCCATCACCTGAAAGTTGATGGCATTCTTAGCGCCGGGCCGGGTGATTTCGGCCCAGATGATATGTTCGTGATGAGTGAGCTGTAGTGTTGACAAAACCCGTACTTAAAAAGTTATCTGGTGACGTATTACGGGGTAAAGTTAACGTATCAGGGAAAGGTTTAAAACAGGAAAAGTGATGGGATTTACATCCTGAGAAACATTGGCTGTTGATTTTCAGGAAAAGCAAAAGTATATAGCATTTTAAACACACTCAAGTTTGACGAAGCAGGCTGGAGAAGGGGAGGAACCGCAGTGGGCGCAGAGTTTATCGCGGAGGTACGCAGAGGGGATAGTTGTTTGTAATATCACATTCTTGTGGAGCCTTGGAGTACTGTTAGCGCATTCGGGAATCTGCCTTCCAGGCTCCGCTTTTCCCCGCTCTGTTAGATAGACATGCCTAAATTCAAACATATCAGGTTCTCTCAAAGCTTCACTTCAAATTTTTCAGGTTTTTGGGACCTGAAAGGTATTAGTTAAACATTCAAAACATAGTTGCCCCGTGCTTTAGCGCGGGGTTACATGGAGGTTTGTATATTTTAGTGGGGCTTTAGCCCTTTTGTTGCTGTATTCCCCTCAGAGCGGTTAACGCCGCAGGAAGCTCTTGGGAGCTCAGCCCCTGCTAAAGCATGGGGCAATTACGGGACAGCTTCTAATAGGCACTCATTTCCTCATTTACCCCGATGAACAAAGCCGACAGCCCGGCTACGCCGGACAGCCGGCGATTTCCGACAATCAATAGCTAACCAGTTGGTCAAATCTCATGGTTAAAACACTTGCTTGATATTTCAGGCGTTATTATATTTGAATTAACCAACTGGATAAACCATTAGGTTTGGCCAACCAGGTAATACTTTAACATTCTAAACCACTTGATGTCGCAAAACGATAAAAATACCGAACAACAAATAAAGGAAGCTGCCCGCAGGGTATTTCACCGGGAAGGTCTCGAAGGTGCCCGCATGCAGACTATTGCCGACGAAGCCAATATCAACAAGGCGATGCTGCACTATTATTATCGCAGCAAAGAAAAACTGTTTCATGAAGTCTTTGAAGAAGACTATGTAAAACATCTCGCGCCGGTGATAATGATCACCCGGGACCCGTCCCTTCATTTGGAGGAGATGATAGTGCGGTTTGTGAAATCCTACTTTGAGGTTATGATGGAACACCCGCGGCTGCCCCTGTTTATCATGTATGAAGTCTCGCGAAACCCAGAGCGTCTGATGGAGATCGCTCGCAAATTCGCTCCGATCAGCCAGAGTGACGAAAAAGAGCACAAAGATCTAAAAGCGCTGGCCATGATTGAAAAAATTGAACAGGGACAGCAGGAAGGCATATATAACCCTATAGACGCCAAGCAGTTTTCAGTATCGCTGATCGGAATGTGCGCTTATGCGATTATCGCTCGCACTACACTCAAACAAGCATTCCAAATGAATGACGAGGAGTACGAGCAGTTTATCGAACAACGAAAAGAAGAAGTTATAGATCACGCTTTCCGGATTCTGATGAAACCGGAATACTACGAACAACGAAAAAGGAGCTGAGCTGTGTGACATTTCACCGGTGATGCTCTAAAAAATTTTGCCACCACTTAACCACTTAGTTAAACCTGTTGATAAACCCGATATATGAGGTAGGCTTATGAATTTTCTAAAAATCCTGTTTATACCGGCACTTCTGATTTCCATAGTTACCCGGGCTCAGGCC
>SLQI01000269.1 GCA_007131535.1 Balneolales bacterium
ATAACCGGGATTTTTCTGCTTTTCATTTGCCGATGCGCAATTTTCGATGTGTTAGTCGTCTCAAATTTTACATCATAATACCGTCACGTAACATGACGAGAGTCTGTCCCTACCGGGCACGTTAAAAATAGTTGCCCAAAACTGCTGAACCGGAGCTATCCAAATTCATCAATTGAAACCTTCCGCGAATTCTTCGTAAAACTCCTACCGGATTTTCCCGGCTTCGGGGAAGAAGTTATTACCGGAAACGGCATCTTGTAACTACATTCATATGACTTTTCAAAAACCAATCAGCCTGACAACACCTATCGTTCGCACGCTTTGTTTTCTTTTTACCGGATTGATGATCCTGCCCCTGACAACGGCTGAAGCCCAGTATCAACAGAGTTTTGACCTGACCATTTCCGAATACGGCCTGTCGTTCGGCAATTCGGAGCGGCACACCGGACTGCGATTCAACTACCGGGACTCTCAAACCGATCGGATTCGCGGGCTTAATACCACGATATGGTACCCGTATGATTCGGAAAACCAATCCGGTAACACGTATGGTGTCACTCTGGGGCTGCCCGGCACCGGCGGAGGCAACCTGCATGGGATCTCAGCGGCTGTGATTGGCATTGAAGCCGGCGGCTCCGTCTACGGTCTGCAGGCCGGCGGAGTCGGACTGGCTGCCGAAGGTTCAATAAGTGGCATCACTCTGGGCGGACTCGGTATCGTTGCCGGCGGGCAAGTTTCCGGCATTGCTGTAAGCCCGGGCGGGGTGATCAGCCAAAGCAACACCCGGGGTATTTCATTGGCCGGATTGGGCAATATTACGCAAGGCCGTTTTCGGGGGATCGGTTTTGGCGGGTTGGGGCTTATAAGTGAAGGTGCCTTTTCCGGCATCGGAGTCAGTGGGCTCGGAACAGTCGTTCGTCAATCTTTCAGAGGGCTGGGTTTCGGAGGACTTGCGATGATTAGTGAAGGGAGTTTTTCCGGGATAGGTGTCAGCGGTCTCGGACTCGTTACGCAGGACCGTTTCAGAGGGTTCGGTGTGGGCGGGTTGGCCATCGTAGCCGAAAACGGAATCTCCGGAGCGGGCTTCAGCAGTCTGGCCACCGTTTCAACCGGAACCACGCGGGGTTTTACCTTTAGCGGTTTGGCGGGTGTCGCCACCGAAGAAATGCGGGGGATGCACCTTTCAGGATTAGCTCTCCACAGCGCTAAAATGAACGGTTTGTTCATCTCCCCCACCATAACTACCGAAGCTACCAGTACCGGGTTGTTTCTCGCTCCCGCCTATAATAATGCCAAAGAAAACGCCCATTTGCGCGGTATCTCTGTCAGTGCCGTCAATTATGTCGAGGGTCGGCAGACCGGACTGGCCATCGGGATTGTAAATATCGCCCGGGAGCTTCGTGGCGTTCAGATCGGACTGATTAACTATGCCGGAAACAATGCCGGATGGGCGCGCATCCTGCCGGTAGTGAATGCCGGTTTTTAGCAGGCACTTTCCCGGCACGTTTAGCCTGCATTATTCACTGCGTGGGAATCGCTGCACTCGGTGCACAAATTTTGTATGAAAGGTTCTATTGTCATGTCTTTCAATAAGGTACTGAAAATGGCTATTTTTTAAATTTAACCTTCGGACAGACACTGCGAACTTTAGCTGTGGGCGGCGTTACCCACATCTAAATTTCTTGGTGAATAATGCAGGTCAGGTCGTATCTCCTTTAAAAAAAGAATTCCATTCATGTAGTACTTTATTGGGATCCGGCTCCATTGATGTGGTTTTACCACAAATAGTACACTCTATCCAACAGGCTTCCGGCAGCCTCCAAAATACCGGTTCTGAATTCTCACAATCAGGACACGGAATGAGTTGCATATCATTATATTGCAAAGGATCATCAGCCACTTTACAAGCCGGTTGCTTTGTTCTGTTTTTTATTTTTTCAATATAGTTTGCACCACGTATTCCGGAAGTAACATGCGGCGTTCCTCAATGAATTTTTCATATTCCCTGTCGTCATACTCCAGGATCATTTGAAATATGGGCCGGCCAATGAACGGAAAAACCGTTACCGATACCATATTCACAAATAGCTGATCGGCAGGCATATCAGCTGCTTTTCCTTCTTTCCTCGCCTGCTCAAGCTGCTCAAGAAACGGCTGAATTTTTTTCCCAACCTGCCCGGCTATAAACTTTTTTAACCGGTTGGGGTTTTTATTGAGTTCATGAACGATAAATAAAGGTATCTCCGGATTATCCTGAATAATTTCAATATAGCGTAAGACAAACCTGCGAATTTTGGGTTCAAGTGAATAATCCTCATTAAGCAATTCAATCAGCTGCGGAATCACTTTTATGATGGAAAGCTGATAAACCTTTTGAAACAGCACGTCCTTGGACTTATAGTAATAGTGCAGCATCGATTTGTTGATGCGCGCTTTGTCCGCGATCTCCTGCATTCGGGCACCTTCCAGCCCCTTTCTGAAAAATTCCGACCGGGCAGCTTCAAATATTTTCCTTTCGGTCTCTGATTGATAATCCGGCTTCTCCTCCATAGACAATCGCATTGTTTGGTTATTGGATACTCGTCTGAATAATAAGAAAACTTTTACTCCAAAACCAACCATATGGTCAATAAATATACTTTAACTCGATTATTAAATGGATTGACAATATAAAACAACAGCACAACCCACTAATTATCATTGTATTAAGAAATCAACACACAAACCACAGCTTTCAACCATATGGTTGACATTTGGTTTATATTCAATTATCATCCTGCTGAGTTACTAAATAAAACCGCCTATTAGTCAATGGCACCATGAAACACATCCTAATCACAACAGCGCTGTTTCTTACCTTTAATGTGGTAGCTCAATCACAGACAGCCGACCTTTCTGCAAACGGTCAGATGCTTAATCTTGAAGCGGAAGATCAGTTCGGAGCCCCTGTACAAATACCCGGCGAAGTCGAAAAGCCGTATCTGATTTTCTTTTTGCCCGAAACAGATAGTGACAGGTCGCAACAGGCTTTGGAACAAGTGGAAACTTCATTTCAAAAGCTGGATGAGCTCCACGGCGACCAGACAGGACAGCTTTTTGTTGTGGAACCCTTTCGTTCGGGACGCTTCGTCAACTATATGATGGGTCGACGCCTGCGCAATAAAGATTTCAGAGTGACCACCGATGACAACGGTAAAATTATGGAGACCCTTTCACCAGAATCGGATGACCTCTTTTTCCGGATTGTTGCACCTGACGGAGAAATTGTCTTCCGCAGCAGTATCCCTTTTACCGGGCGTGATTGGGATGAAGGGCTTAATTGGCTCAAAGAAAAGCTCACTGATTGAATAGTTAAACTGCAAAATCATGAAACCCAATACCATAAAAACTACCCGGTATCTACTGGCGGCGGTAGTAGTCGCTGCTGTTCTGGTCATTGTTTGGATCGGATTTTCCACTGATGATTCCCGGACCGAATCAACTCATGAGCAGGAAGAATTTGAGGTATCAGCATCTGAACCGGAGTACAGCGAAGTTGAGGTAGTAGAAAGAAATCAGGTTGTGAATATTTCGGGTCGCATCCGGGCCGATAACCGGCTGGAACTGCATCCTGAAGTATCCGGACAGGTAGTAACAACGGATAAACCACTACGTGAAGGGATTCATTTTGAAGAAGGTGAACCGCTGCTACAAATCGACTCTGAAGAACTGGAGCTGCAACTGAAGGCTTCACGCAGCAGCTTTCAGTCTCTGCTGAATTCCATCCTCCCCGACATCAAATTGGATTTTCCGGATCAGCTCGATCGGATGGAGCAATGGATCCAAAGCATCCACCCCGGTGAACCTTTGCCGGAACTACCCGAAATAGATAATTCCTCTCTGTATTCATTCCTGTCTTCAAGAGAAGTTTTTAACACGTACTATGATATTAGAAGTCGGGAAAAACAGCTCGACAAACATATTATCCGTGCGCCGTTTCCAGGTATCGTTTCATCTTCAAAAGTTGAACCCGGCCAAAATGTGGGTCCGGGGCAACATGTCGCTACATTTGTGGACACCTCCCGCTTTATCCTGACCTCATCCGTCCGAAGTTCGGTGGCAGACTTGCTTCGCACCGGCGACCGAATCACGGTTTCAGGCGACGATGGTCGCCGGGAGTGGGAAGCTACGCTCACCAGAATTAATCCTTCCCTTGATGAAAGAGCCCAGCGTGTGGAGGTTTATTTTAAAATCAGCGGCCCTTCTTTACGGGAAGGTATGTACCTGGAGGGCGCATATGAAACGGGACCCACTATAAGTGTTTCCCGGATACCGAAGTCGGCTCTGCACCGCGCCGGTCATGTTAATGTAATCGGTGAGGATATGATCGAGTTGAAGCCTGTCCGGATCACTGATATCGAACAGGAATATGTGTGGGTAGAAGGTCTTCAGGAAGGTCAGAAGGTGGTCTTAGATGCCACACACACGTTGAGCGGCAGAATCATCCCATCAAACAGGGAACGATAGAGTATGAAACACATCATCCAATATTTTGTCAGATACCCTGCTATGGTGAATCTCGGGCTGATTCTGGTGCTGCTGGTCGGCATTATAGCCTTCAGCCAGGTCCGATTTACCTTCAGCCCGACCGAAAGACCTGATGAAATTTATATCGACATCATTTACCGTGGCGCCTCACCTCAGGAAATTGAAGAACAAGTATTAGTCCGCATCGAGGATAATCTGAGGGGTATCAGCGGGATGGACCGGTTTACTTCCGAAGCACGGGAAAACAGTGGCCGGATTACCGTGGAAATGTTTGATGATGCCGACCTGAATCAGGGACTTACGGACGTGGAAAACGCCGTAAATCAGATCAGCGACTTCCCGGAGGAAATGGATAACCCCATCATCCATAAAGAAGAGATTCTGGATCAGGCCATTTCAGTAGCTCTGACGGGTGACCTCCCGCTTCAGGAAAAGAAAGATCATGCCAAACAAATCCGCGATGATTTTATGCTGCGTGGCGATATCAGCAATGTCGATATCTACGGCTACGGGGACGAAGAGATCGTTGTGGAATTAAATGAGACTCAGCTCGACCGCTACAATATCACCTATCAGGAGGTCAGCGAGGCAATTGCGAAAAACAATATCGACATGACCGGCGGTGAGCTTCTGATGGATGACACAGTATGGCAAATAAGGGCACGCGGGAGAGAAAATACAGCACTGGAAATATCACAAATTCCTGTCCGCTCGGGAAGCAGCGGCAAGCGGGTGCTGCTTGAGGATCTTGCTGAGGTGCATGAATCATTTGAGGAAATCCCCGCGGAACGTTACCTCAACGGGGAGCGCTCTGTCGCCATTGAAGTCTCAACCACCGGCGATGAAGATATTGTAGCAACAGCTGATTATGTAAAAGCATATACCGACGAATTTAACCGAAACCACAGTCAAATCCATTTAGAGATAGTTGAGGACCACTCTTCATTTATCCAGGAGCAGAACCGGTCACTGTGGCAAAACGGAGTGATGGGCTTGCTGTTGGTACTGCTGATCATGTCGCTGTTCATGGA
>SLQI01000338.1 GCA_007131535.1 Balneolales bacterium
AACTCCGGATGACCTCTCAGATGAAAAATGCCCGGTACGTTGCGGATTTCCTGGAAGAACACCCTCAGGTGGAAAATGTGTACTATCCCGGTCATTTAGAAGAAGGCGACCCGGAATATGAGGTATTCCGCCGACAATGTTCGGCACCGGGGTCGATGATCTCTTTTGATATCATCGGGGGTGAAAAAGCGGCTTTTAAATTTCTGAACTCTTTACAGCTGTTCAAACTGGCAGTAAGTTTAGGCAGTACCGAGTCTCTGGCTGAACACCCTGCGACCATGACACATGCGGATGTTGCACCGGATGATCAAAGGGCTTATGGGTTTACCGATAAAATGATTCGGCTTTCGATCGGAGTAGAAAACCCGCAAGATTTGATTGCCGATATAAAGCAGGCATTTGATCAAATTTGATATACGGCAATAGGATTCTGCCGGCTCCGGAATATATCAATGGTATGTGATACCTTTTACCATGTTTTGACGTGTAGGCATTATTAATAGCTCTTATAATTCTTTCGGTTTTGTAACACCCATTTGTTTATTTTACAAAGTAAGCAGAGGTATCATCTGGTTATTACGCCGAAACAGAGAAGGTTTAAAGTACGGATTGTTGCCATGGACTGATGTCGATGGAGTTTTTTTGCATAACCGCACCCACTGATTTAAAAAATGCAGGGATGTGAATACCTGCATTTATGAGATGGTTATAATGGCGGTTTTTGAAGCCTTTACGCAAGGATTCGTGGGATTTAACAGGACTATATATGAAAATACAAAGCAAACTGTTAACAGGGTTAAGTGTCATTCTGTTCACCTTTTGGGGTATCCATCATGAGAGTCAGGCACAGGCCGGTTATATGACCGGTTCAGATCTGGGTATGGGAAGTGCCGGTATGGCTATGCCCGGAGGGGTATCCATGCTGTATAAAAATCCGGCAATGGCTTCGGTTAACCTTAATCAACGAAGAATCGGCTTTTCCATAGGAGGCTTCGGTGTTAGTTCAGGGGGAGGGTTGCTCAATATTGATGCTTATAATCGCCATTTTACGACAGGGGCATTTTTAGGCAGTGAAGAAAAAGAGCAGGCATTAACCGACTTTTTCGGTGCGGATGATTATTCCATACAAAATGGGGCGGTATCTTTACAAACGGTGCCACTGGGGTTCTCCCTGCGAATCGGAGATACATACTACACGCTCAGCAGCAGGGTAAGCAATCACAGTAAGGCGGGTATTAACCGGGGGATGATGGAATTAATGCTGAACGGACTTGATTCAGACCTGTTCAGCGGAGGCAAACCGGTAAATCTGGCTACGCGCAGTGTTTCTTACAGTGATGTATCATTCGGTACATCCAGAAAATGGTTTACTCTGAACGGTTCCGGCATGGTGAGATCCCACAGTTTTTACAGCGGTATTGCTACCGGTTATGTAATGGGCCATCAGTATGGAGGGCTGGATTTTGACAGTGAACTGACGGTGGAAGAGGACCTAATTGTTCACGATTTTACGTATAGTATCCACACTACAGGTCCCGAAAGTAAAGCGGCCGATATTATTGCGGACTCGGTTTCTGCCGGTCAACCCGCCGATTTTGGTGCTGCCTACACCAATCCTATTGAGGATGGGATCATTCGGGGATTCGGCTGGAACTTGAATATCGGAGCAGCCTGGGTGATGGAACTGGAGCCGCTGAGCCGGGCGTCGTTTTTGGGTTCAGATCCCCACTTTTTGAATATTTCGCTTGCTGTTACGGATATCGGGCAGATTACATTTTCAGAGAATCCGGGCATTTACCAGAACAGCGGTACGGTTATCTGGGAAGGGCTTCAGGGTGATCCCGATTATATTGAAGAAAACTATGACAGTTTTGAGCATTATTTTGAGTCCGCTTTGGAGGACAGCATTCTTGCAGGCAAGTATCTTGATTTCGAGAAACAGCAGACAGACGCCCATGAAGTAAAACTGCCGGCCCTGGCTACCTTTGGTACCTACTTGAACATGGGGCGTCTGGGTGTCGCCGCTGATATGGGATTCGGCTTGGTTGAGGAAGGAATGAATACCCGTTCGGTTCACTATGCCCTGGGTGTACATTATGATCTCTTTGGTTTTATTCCCCTCAGAACCGGAGCCCGGTTCGGTGGCATGACCAGTACCAGCTATTCGGCCGGAATTGGGATAAATACCTCATTTTTTGACTTTGAATTGTCGGCCATGACGGTGTCAAACTCGGGTTCCAATGGCACTCATTTGGCGGCAGCTTTCGGGGGATTCAATTTTCGATTTTAGGGTATTGCCGAAGTGGATATCCATTGTTTGGTAAATCAAAATTCTGGTTTCGTTGATCTGCTATCGCTAATCCGGTAAAATAGTTGTAGATGTTCGAGGTAAAGCGAAGAATTCAGTTGATACGTGAATATCGAAGAATGGCCATCGGATAGCAGATTAACGATATGGTGGTTTCAAATTTTTGATTGGTCGCCGCAGGATTCCCGTCAAATTTTACCTAATCGCCGTAGTTTGCTCCAGTGCCTTTCCGCATTTAGCTCATCCGGGAGCGGATATTTGTTTGCAATATTCCCAGCAGCCAGTTTTGCTGTGTAAGGGGCCAGCAGCAAACCTTTAGGACCCAGTCCCCCAAAGATATAATAGCACTTGTTGCGGGGGTGGTCACCGATAAAGGGCAACCGGTTGGGAGTAGTAACACCAATTCCCGCCCATTGACTCTTGAGCTGAGCATGCTCCGCAAGTTCCGGAAGCATGGTTTGAAATTTTTCATATAGCTTTGTTGAGGCTTGTTGATCCGGCTCTGCATCATTGAAGTGAAGTCCATGAGTGCCGCCAAGCATTAAAGTGGTCGGGTTGAGTGGTATGATATAACCGTCGCCAATAATGGGCTGCTTCCAGGTGATGGGCTCGGATACAGTAAATTCTGCTGTTTGTCCTTTAATCTTGTAAATAGGTAAAGAAGACCACAATGGAGATTGAGTGAGGTGAGAACCGGTGGCAAAAACCAGCCGGTCGCACCTGATTTTTTGATCATCTTCTAAATAAATCACTGCTGAATTTTTTTGCTTCTCAATTCTGTAGTCATTGCTCTCGAAAATTCTCATTCCATTAGAAACAAGCTGCTGCTGCAGATGAGCAAGGAAAGGTGCCGGCTTTAGTGTTGAGCCCACTAAAATCTCGAGTCCACCGTAGTTTTGACAAAGCTCGGGAATTCGGTTTTTAAGATCTTCTTTTCCTACTTTGCTAAACCAGTTATCCGGCCAGGTATGACCCTTAAGATTGTTTTGCACACTATCATATAAATGCTGATC
This sequence comes from Balneolales bacterium, assembly GCA_007131535.1. Taxonomy (GTDB): domain Bacteria; phylum Bacteroidota; class Rhodothermia; order Balneolales; family Natronogracilivirgulaceae; genus SLJN01. The sequence continues at coordinate 3,322 of SLQI01000338.1, forward strand.
TGTAATCGGACGAAGAATGCCATTTTGATTCAACATACATTCATCTGCGTTACTTTCTTTTATTAATCGGATGAATTCATCTAAAGACTTTTCAGCTTCCCAATTGAGATTAAGCTGTTTGGCGGAGACTGGATTTATCAGTGCCGCTTTTAAAGTAGAGGTGGTCTCATCAGATTGTTTATTCACTAATGCAACCCGCATTCCGGCTTTCATCAGATACCAGCACAGGCATGTACCGGAAGCGCCTCCTCCTAATACAGCTGCATCGAAATTTAGTTTGCCGGACATACTATTTGTAGGGTTAATTACGGTTTTATACCGCGTATAAATCAGATACAGGTATGATGATAACACTGAAGACTTAAGATTTTCTACAGTATTTTAAAAATGCCTGTCAGTTTCAGCAGTGGGTGTTGTTTAGGCACTTATATATAGTGATATAGGAGTTATGATACTTATATGGATAATATGTATTTGAAGGGCTTGATTATGTAATAGATGGTCTTGAAGGGGTTTTGCATACAATCTGCAACCTGTTTATGATTGTATGTTGTGTTGAATTTTAGTCTTTTACACACTTCGATAAGCAGATAACTAACTAATAGCTGGTTAGAATGCTAATCCTCCTTTACCCTTTTGTAATTAAGCAATGTAAAATGAGCTGTATTAAGCAACGGCATCTCTTGTGCTGCCGTTCCCGGTAGCATATGATTTATTATCGTCTAAACGGGAGCATTTGCAATTCTATCAATCCCATTCAGAATAGAGTACTCAGGTCAATTCGGATTCATTTATATCTTCGGATGAGACAAAACCGGCGCCGGCTTCTTTCATCTCCTCAAAAGCTGCCTCAACAGAACCATCCATATCAATACCTTTGGTTGCATCGGTAATAAGTGTTGCGTTATAGCCCAGTTGCAGGGCATCCAAAACCGACCATTTTACACAGAAGTCTGTTGCCAGGCCACAGAAATACAGATCATGAAACCCCAGGTCTTTAAGATAACCGTGGAGCCCGGTTGAAGTTGAATGGTCGTTTTCAAAAAAGGCCGAATATGAGTCTATTTCAGTACGATAGCCTTTGCGAATAATTAATTGAGCCGCACGGGTGTTCAGTTCGGGATGAAAGTCGGCTCCTTCACTACCCTGAACACAATGATCCGGCCACAAAACCTGCGTGCCGTACGGCATTTTGACAGTGTCGTATGGTGACTTGCCGGGATGAGATGATGCGAATGACTTATGACCTTCCGGATGCCAATCCTGGGTAATTACGATGTTATCGAACTGATTGATAAGATGATTTACCGTTGGCAGGATTTGATCACCTTCGGGGACTTCAAGCGCACCACCAGGGCAGAAATCATTCTGAATATCTACTATCACTAATGTGCTCATAGCTGCACCTTTTTTTGAGTTTCGACTTTCAATTTCTCAACACCGTTACTGACCCAAACCGGGTAACGTTCCGGTTTTTTAAATCGTTTAAACTCTTCCGGCAAGAACTGCAACTCTTTATGCGCACGCTGCCGATAGAGGTTTAAATCATCCATTTCTTTAAGACTAACTCCGGAATGGTCGGCAACCACGTGCAGGATTTCCTTCCAGGTGAATTGGTCGGTTAAGCCGGAATTCAAATCGTTCAAAGAAGCTCGGTTTTGTTTCAGATCATCAACCTCGGATTTAAGACATACCAGGTCACCGGCGAACATCTGACGATCATCATATAACCGGATAATACTTTTATGCCCGGGCAGACTTTGTTTTTTAGGATTGTCGGTACGCTTGGCTGTCGGTTTTCCTGAAATCTCACTGATTTTATACACGCCATCAAGCGCAGGGGTATCGTGGCCGGTGACCAAACGTGTGCCTACCCCGAAAAAATCGATAGGTGCTCCGGCCTCCAGCAGCTCTTGGATTGTGTATTCATCAAGCTGATCCGAAAGCGCAATTTTGACGTAATCCAGGCCGGCCTCATCAAGCAGGCTGCGCACTTTTCGTGAAAGAGATACGGGGTCACCGCTATCCAGCCGAACGGCTACCAGGCGATGACCTTTTTCTTCCAGTTCCCGGGCAACCGTAATGGCGTTGGGAATACCGGATTTGAGGGTGTCGTAGGTATCAACCAAAAGGGTGGTTGCGTCGGGGTTGCATTCGGCATAGCTTCGGAACGCCTCCAACTCTGTATCAAAACTCTGAACCCAGGAATGTGCTACGGTACCGCTGGGCGGAACCTGGTACTCCCGTGCGGACCATACATTGGAAGTCGCATCAATACCGCCGATATAGGCTGCCCGGCTGGCTTGAAGTCCTCCAAGCCCCTGGGCTCTGCGCAACCCGAAATCCATTACTTTTTTATCTCCGGCGGCGTACTTTACCCGAGCTGCTTTGGTTGCTATAAGTGATTGAAAATTAATTTGATTCAGCAACACCGTTTCTAAAAGCTGGCATTGCAAAAGCGGACCGGAAACCGTTACCAGAGGTTCATCTGGAAAAACAATACTGCCTTCCCGAACGGACTCGATGGTTACCGAGAGTTTCAGGTTTTTAAGGTAGCTCAGAAAACCGGGGTTGAAGTTTTGGGATTTGAGCCAGGCAAGAGCATCATCATCGAACCGGAAATGCCGAACAACCCACATAAATTCCTCCAGGCCGGCAAATACAACATAGCCCCCGCCAAATGGTTGATCACGGAAATAGTAATTAAACACAGCCGGGTCGTCCGCTTTACCGGTCTGCCAGTACCCGCTGGCCATGGTGAGCTGATAATAATCCGTATAGAGAGGTAAATGGGGAATATGTTTCATTGTCGATTGAGGGTAACGATGGTCTGATTAAACAGAATTGAAATCATTCTATATTGTAAGTCCTTAAGATGATGAAATTTAATCATTTTACAGAAAAATCATTTATGCACAAAGTAGCGCTGCCATTCCATCAGCCGGGAATTCAGGCAGATTTATGTAAAGAAATTTCGGAATTGGTATTGTCCCGGTTATTATTTACTTACTGCGTTGGCCTTTCTATCTTTTCATTATGATCAACAAATCTACTTATATCTTAATTCTGTTACTTTGCCTGGTTGCAAGCACACCTGCTTTGGGGTTGGGTGGATCAGAGCATGAACAGACTCCACCGGATAATGAACAGTTTCTGCTGAATACGCTTACCACAGAACTAATTAATGAACTTTCCGCCCTGGAGTTCGAAACGCCGTTTTTTCTGCGCTCAAATCTTTCAAGCCGGCAGCAAAGGTTTGTGGTAGACACTCTGGTGGATCATGGTTATGAACTTAAATCCACCGACAATTCCCCGGCGATTGTTGTTGAAGTTGAAATTGAGCCTGTTTTTACCCTGGAACGACTGAGCAGAAACTCCGCGCTTCGATCCCTGGAAATGGGTTATTCTGTTCATCTGATCAACCAGGAAGATATCATCCAGGAAAATCTTCGGGGGAAGGCAGCGGTTTCCGATACCGTGGATTACGGAAATAAAGACCGGCTGGTAACAGACTGGCCGGCTACTCGTTTTACCAATGTTACCGACTCCTCCCGCTGGAGGTGGGTGTCGGCTGCGGCAGAACCGGCTGTGTTAATCGGGGCCACGGCCGTAGCAGTCGTTTTGCTCTACAATACAAGAAGTAATTAGTGTCTGTAAGAAAACTTATGATGTCATTTGGAAACAACAGGTAATTAAGGTAAATCAGTAGATTAAGAAAAATTGGGTATTTGGCTCCATGAGTTGTTTTAAACCCAATTACCTGAATCCCTGAATTACCGAATATACTGCACCAGATATTGGCATTTTTTAAGATACTACCTGTTTTCTTACAGGCACTAATTAATAGTGACTTTCGTGATAAATAATAAATAAAACCGGGCAGTTGAAAGCATATACATTTCTATTTCATCTGATTTGGGTTCTCGGAATTGCTTTCCTGCTGATTCGCTGCGCTACGCCAACCCAACCGACAGGCGGGGAACCGGATCGCACCGGACCGGTAATCACCGAAACCCAACCTGAAGACGGTACCGTCAATTTCGACGGGGATCGCATTATTTTTGATTTTGAAAACTGGGTAGACCGCGGCTCATTTGAACAGGCTTTTTCTATTCAACCGGAACTCGGGATCGACTACGAAATTAGCTGGAGCCGCCGAACTGCTACGGTAGAGCTGCTCACCGATCTGCCGGATACCACAACCATCATTTTCAGCCTCAGTACCGACCTCAACGACATGCATAACAACAACATGCAGAACACGTTCCGGCTGGCTGTCAGTACCGGACCCGAGATCGATGAGGGGAAAATTTCAGGGTATGTTATCGATGCCAATGAAGCCGCCGGCAAGGAAAATGCCCGCGTATTACTCTACCGTAAACCGTATGACCTGGAAAGGACAGCAGACTATATCGCACAGGCGGATGAAGATGGGTTGGTATCCTTTGAATATTTGCGAGAGGGGACTTACAAGGCGTTCTGGGTTGATGATCGAAATCGAAATCGTCGGTGGGATCCGCCGCAGGAATCGGCGCAACCGTTTCAGGATGAGTTTGTTGAACTCGAACAGGACGGCGAAGCGAATCTGGGCACTATCCATATCATGCAGGTGGATTCCATCCCCCCGGAGCTGATAGGGGTCGGGTTGTATAACCCGCAGCGTTTGCGTTTGCGGTTTTCGGAAAGTGTAGAAATCTCAGACACCAGTGAAGCGGAGGTAACCGACCCGGAGGGCAATTCCCTGTATGATGCGCTCCCGCTTTATGTTGAGCCCGGCAACAGAAATATCCTTTTTGCCCGAAGCGAAGAACCGCTTGATCCCGATCAGGAATATCTGTTGGATCTAAGAAATATTTTCGATGATGACGGTAACGAAGCGGTATTTGCCACCGATCCGTTCAGCGGGTCGGATGAAGCCGATACCACTTTGCAGCGACTAATAGAGCATGATACAGAATCCGGAATACGGGCAAATGAGCCGCTGCGATTTCGCTATGCCGATATTATTGAAGATGATATAATCCGTGATTCGCTGGAAGTGGTTGTTACGGATACGTCTTTGGTAGGCTGGGAGCATGTGGAAGTTCGCAATAATCTGTTTTATATCTATCCGGAGGGTGAGGTTTGGGATGATGCCGAGAGTTACACGTTTCGTGTTTGGAATCCCGGAACAATGTCCCGCAGAGACTTTAGTCCTACAATCTGGCATGAGGATGATTATGGAGAAATCGAATTGGTTGTAGAAGAACCCTCATCTGAGGATGCTGTCCATTACTATGAATTGTTTGATGAAGAAAATCGGCGCGTGCACCGGGGGAACTTCCACGATACCGTGCTTCTGGAGGATCTTCCGCCGGGGAATTACCGTGTTATAGTTTTTGAGGATAAAAATCAGGATGAGCGCTGGAATCCGGGTTCAGTCGAGCCGTTCGAACCGCCGGAGCCGTTTTTCGTCCAGGCCGAAATCCCGGTTGAGCGAGGGTTCACAGGTCAGGTTTATATCGAATTCGATACCCCGCCTGAAGAATCCGTTGAAGAGGAGCCTGATGATCCTGCCGCTGATGACATTCCGGAGGAGATGGATTAATTCTGTTTAATCAACCCGTGAAAATTTTCCGGGATTTGGTAAATTTACAAACTGTGCATGTAAGTATCGGACGGTGAGTTAGCGAACGAATTTCGTGTTTTGAAATATTTTATATAACATCGGTCGCCACCGTTCAATGTGTAAGTATTAAGTTCCAATTATTGAAAGCGCTTTTTTAAAGTAAACCGATCTATTATGAGTAAAGCTCCATCAACTGAAGTACAGTCCAGGCCCCAAAAGGCCCCTGAAGTTTACGAACCGGAAAAGCCCGTGCGTTTTGTGACGGCGGCAAGCTTGTTCGACGGGCACGACGCCAGTATCAACATCATGCGGCGGATTCTGCAAAGCAGCGGGGCCGAAGTTATCCACCTCGGGCACAACCGGTCGGTAAATGATATTGTGGATTGTGCCATTCAGGAAGACGTCCAGGGCATTGCCGTGAGTTCGTATCAAGGGGGGCACGTAGAGTATTTCAAGTATATGGTGGACCTGCTCAAGGAGCGGGATGCCGGTCATATCAAGGTATTTGGCGGCGGCGGCGGCGTAATTGTGGAGAGTGAAATCAAGGAGCTGCACGATTACGGCGTTTCCCGGATATTTTCGGTAGAAGATGGCCGAACGATGGGGCTTCAGGGTATGATCAACCTCATGATGGAGCAGTGCGACTTTGACCCATCCGACTACTGCAAGGTCGATACCGAAGCTATCCGCAATCGGGATAAGATGGTTCTGGGCCGGTGCATTTCAGCCCTGGAAAACGAACGGGAGGATTTGCTCAAGTTTAAAGAAGGCGCCGTACTCGATTCGCGTACCGGTGAGGTGATCGGCCGGCAGAACGGAAAACAGATACCACTGATCGGTTTAACCGGAACCGGCGGTGCCGGTAAAAGCTCGCTTACCGATGAGCTTATCCGCCGTTTTCTGATCGAGTTTGACGATCTGAACCTGGCAATCATCAGTATTGACCCCACACGCAGGCGAACCGGCGGGGCGCTGTTGGGGGATCGTATCCGGATGAACAGTGTCTATCACCCCAGAGTGTATATGCGCAGTATGGCAACGCGGGCGTCGGACCGGACTATCAGCGACTCTGTTCGGGGTGCCATTGAGTTGTGCAAAGCTGCCGGTTTTGATCTGATCATCGTCGAGACCAGCGGTATTGGTCAGAGCGACTCCGAAATTGTGGATCTGGTCGATGTATCCGGCTATGTTATGACCAGCGAATACGGTGCGGCGACCCAGCTGGAGAAAATCAACATGCTGGATCTGGCTGACTTCATCGTGCTCAACAAGTTTGAGAAGAAGGGCTCGCTTGATGCGTTGCGCGATATCCGAAAACAATATAAGCGCAACCGCGGGCTTTGGCATACCGGGGATAAAGAACTCCCGGTGTATCCCACCATAGCGGCGCAGTTTAATGATGAGGGGGTCAACCGGCTTTTCAAGGCCATGATCGACCGCGTACGGGAAGACTACGGCGTAAAGTGGGAAACCCGGATTTATACGGACCCCGAGCCCATCGACGATTTGCAGCATCAGGCCATTTTGCCGCCGAAACGGGTGCGATATCTGTCGGAAATTACGGAAAGCGTGCACACCTATCACGAGTGGGTGGAAGAACAAAGTGAAATCGCCGCTAAACTGAGTCAGGTTGAGGGAACACTTGCACAGATAGAAAAGTGGAATCCGGAAGATAAGCAGACCATGAAGTCGCGCCTTGAGGAAATGCGTGAACACTGGCGCGCAAAGCTGGACCCCCGCAGCCTCGATATACTGGATAATTGGGAAGATCGATCTGAACAATACCGCCAGGAAGTATTTGAAGTGCAGATCCGGGATAAGACAATTAAAAACCAGTTGTACAGGGAGTCGTTGAGCGGAACGCAAATTCCGAGAGTGGCGCTGCCCGGGTTTAAAGATTACGGTGAACGATTGAAGTTTGCGCTCAAAGAAAATCTGCCGGGGTATTTTCCCTATACCGGCGGCGTGTATCCGTTCAAGCGGGAAGGCGAGGACCCGACTCGTATGTTTGCCGGGGAGGGTACGCCCGAGCGCACCAACAAACGATTCCACTATCTGAGTGAAGGAATGCCGGCTGCCCGGCTTTCCACAGCTTTTGATTCGGTGACCCTTTACGGGGAAGATCCGGACTATCGCCCGGATATCTACGGAAAAGTGGGTAATTCCGGCGTGAGCATTTGTACCCTGGATGACATGAAAAAACTCTACTCCGGCTTCGAGCTTACTCAGCCGAGTACCTCTGTTTCGATGACCATCAACGGGCCGGCTCCGATGATTCTGGCCATGTTTATGAATACGGCCATCGATCAGGAAGTAGAGCGATACCTGAAAGAGCAGGGTAAATGGGAGGAAGCGCAAAACACGATTGAGTCGTGGTTCCGGGAGCGCGGAGTTGAGCAGCCGGTATATCATGGCGATATGCCACGCACAAATGACCGGTTCGGATTAGGACTTCTTGGTATTTCGGGGGATCAGCTGGTTGACCGCGAAACGTATGAGAAAATTAAAGCCTCAGCTATTCAGGTGGTACGAGGTACGGTTCAGGCTGATATTCTCAAGGAAGATCAGGCGCAAAACACCTGCATTTTCTCCACCGAGTTCGCGTTGCGGATGATGGGTGATATCCAGCGATATTTCACTGAACATAAAGTGCGCAACTATTATTCGGTGTCGATATCCGGGTACCACATTGCCGAGGCCGGAGCCAATCCGATCACGCAGGCCGCATTTACTCTGGCCAACGGATTTACCTACGTAGAACACTACCTCTCCCGCGGGCTGGATATTGACGATTTCGCGCACAACCTCTCCTTTTTCTTCAGCAACGGCCTGGACCCAGAGTATGCCGTCATCGGTCGGGTTGCACGCCGCATTTGGGCAATCTCCATGAAGAACCTGTACGGCGCTAATGACCGGTCACAAAAGCTTAAATATCACATCCAGACCAGCGGCCGGTCGCTGCACGCCCAGGAAATCCAGTTCAACGATATACGAACTACCCTCCAGGCGTTGATGGCCGTTTATGATAATTGCAACTCCCTGCATACCAATGCCTATGATGAAGCCATTACCACACCCACCGAAGAATCGGTGCGCCGGGCTGTGGCGATTCAGATGATTATCAACAAGGAGCTGGGTATGGCGAAAAATGAAAATCCGCTGCAGGGCTCATTTATTATGGAAGAGCTGACCGATCTTGTAGAGGAGGCGATCCTGGCAGAATTTGACCGGCTTACCGAGCGAGGCGGGGTACTTGGTGCGATGGAGACCATGTACCAGCGCGGCAAGATTCAGGAAGAAAGTCTGTATTATGAAACGCTGAAGCACAATGGCGAGCTGCCGGTTATCGGTGTGAATACCTTCCTGCCGCCGGAAGGACAGGAAGCTGAAACCGCTGAAGTCGAACTGATCCGCAGTACCGAAGACGAAAAAAAGCAGCAGATTGATCAGCTCAATTACTTCAAGAAAATTCATAGTGAAGAATCCGAAGAGGCACTGCAGCGGCTGCAGAAGGCTGCCCGAACCGGAGATAATATTTTTGAAGAGCTGATGGAAACCGTTAAACGGTGTTCGCTCGGGCAGATTTCAAATGCATTGTATGAAGTCGGAGGTCAGTATCGGCGCAATATGTAGCGATGAATTTTAGCCGCGGATCTACCCGGATTAAATGCGGATTTTTTTCTGCGGATGTACACAGATTTTAGTGATAGTATTACACCGGGTCCGGAGCGGAGGACGACCGCGGATATCCCCGCCACAGGCATAAGGGGGGGGTACAACTCTTGGAGTTTAATTGACATCCATAGATGATTTTAATGGATTAACGAAAGCAAATTAAACGGAAACAGATTTTTGGGTGGCCATTATGAATGTACTAAAGATTTCGATCGGGATTTTGGCGGGAATCCTCGTGGTTTTATTGGTGATTATCTATCTGTCGGTTCAGAATATGCAGGAACTACAGGGCCGGCTTGATAATTGCCATGAAGAAGTTCGCCAGCTTGAAGATCAACTGGACGAGCAGGCCGCAGAATTGCAGGCCGGGGATGAAGCCAATGGTAACCTGGTTTCATTCAAGCCCTTTTCGGATTATGAACTCAGGCGCTTTGAGGAAAAACAGATAATTGAGCCGATATCTTTTTTAAGAGACCGGCTTCAGGATCGTCCCGACCTGATTCCGACGGAAGCCGTACTTGGCGGAACTATGAATTTCTATGACCGGGAAGCTATACATGTACTCAATGATAAGTGGGTGTTTGCCACTTATGAGGACGGGCATATTATGGGTCAGATTCTACTCGGGTACTCAATTGACGACGATCAGAGCATAGAATGGGATGTAATTGATGTAGCCGAAAAGTGAAGTGGATTAGAGAGACCGGCTAAAATTGTACTATGGGGGCATATATAGCTTGCATTTATGTTTTTACTGTACCATAAATGTCTATCGTTCAAGAGAGTTATCAAGGAGTGGCGTAAAAAAAAAGCACAATAACCCCGCTTTTTAGCAGTTGATGTGTACGAGTGCAAACGCTTCAATTCTGTGCTCATTTTTTGAAGATCATCTGTGATCCTAAAGTCCTATAGGAGATAATTGGCTACGAGCACCTGTTTGACATGCAGGAGCAGCAATCGGCGATATTGACAAAAAATCGCTGTATGTATATCTTCTCTGCGAAATTACTTAGCACTCTCACGGTGAGAGTGCTATCAACAGTAACAATAAAAATATTATACAGGTATGAGTAAGTTCAAACCTTTAAGCGATCGAGTTCTGGTTAAGCCGGACACGGCTGAGGAAAAAACCGAATCCGGCATAATTATTCCGGATACTGCCAAGGAGAAGCCTCAGCGCGGTACCGTAGTGAGTGTAGGACCGGGCAAAGTAGAGAACGGTCAGAAAGTTGATATGAGTGTCAAAGAAGGAGACAAGGTGCTGTACGGCAAGTATGCCGGTACCGAAATCACGCTTGACGGGGAAGAGTACATGATCATGCGTGAGAACGACATTCTGGGCACTGTGTAACCTTGCTCACTAAGTTTAACCATTAACCAAAAACATATAAGAAATTATGTCAAAGCTGATCCATTATAATGTAGAGGCGCGTGACGCCCTGAAACGCGGCGTTGATAAGCTTTCCAATGCTGTGAAAGTAACGCTCGGACCACGTGGTCGAAATGTTGTTATTGAAAAGTCTTTTGGTGCTCCTACCGTTACCAAAGACGGTGTAACGGTAGCCAAAGAGATTGAGCTGGAGGAAAAGGTTGAAAACATGGGCGCACAGATGGTGCGTGAAGTTGCTTCCAAAACCAGCGATAATGCCGGTGACGGAACCACAACCGCAACCGTGTTGGCTCAGTCCATCATCAGCACCGGTCTGAAAAACGTTACTGCCGGCGCCAATCCGATGGACCTCAAGCGTGGTATTGATGACGCCGTCCGTAAAGTTGTTGATGAACTGAAAAAGGTCAGCCGTGATATCAGCGATCGCAGTGAAATCGCTCAGGTGGGAACCATTTCCGCCAACAACGATGAGTACATCGGTAACCTGATTGCCGATGCTATGGAGAAAGTCGGCAAGGACGGGGTTATCACCGTTGAGGAAGCTAAGGGAACCGAAACCCACCTGGATACCGTAGAAGGTATGCAGTTCGATCGCGGATACCTCTCTCCTTACTTCGTAACCGATTCTGAAAAAATGACCACCGAGCTCGAGGATCCTTACATCCTGATTCATGACAAGAAGATCTCCAATATGAAAGATCTTCTGCCGATCCTCGAAAAAGCTATTCAAACCGGCAAGCCGCTTCTGATCATTGCTGAAGACATCGAAGGCGAAGCACTGGCGACCCTGGTTGTTAACAAGCTGCGTGGTACACTGAAAATTGCCGCTGTTAAAGCTCCGGGCTTCGGCGATCGCCGTAAAGCTATGCTCGAAGATATCGCCATCCTCACCGGTGGTACGGTTATCTCTGAAGAGCGTGGCTACAAGCTCGAAAATGCTACTCTTGATTTTCTCGGTCAGGCCGGCCGGGTGTCCATCGACAAGGACAACACCACCATTGTTGATGGTAAAGGGAAAAACGACGACATCAAGGCCCGCATCAACCAGATCAAGAGCAACATTGAGGAGAGCGATTCCGACTACGATCGTGAAAAGCTCCAGGAGCGCTTGGCTAAGCTCAGCGGCGGCGTAGCAGTTCTTTACATCGGTGCTGCCTCCGAAGTTGAAATGAAGGAGAAAAAAGCGCGTGTTGAAGATGCGCTCCACGCTACCCGGGCTGCCGTTGAAGAGGGTATCGTAGCCGGTGGTGGAGTATCACTGCTGCGTTGCGCTCACGTACTTGATAATGCCAAAGGCGATAATGATGATCAAACAACCGGTTATCATATCATTCGCCGTGCGCTCGAAGAGCCGCTTCGCATCATTTCCAACAATGCCGGAGCTGAAGGCTCTATCGTTGTTCAGAAAGTGAAAGAAGGCAAAGATGCTTACGGATACAACGCACGCACCGAGGTTTACGAAGACCTGATCAAAGCCGGTGTTATCGACCCGACCAAAGTAACTCGTACGGCTCTTGAAAATGCCGCTTCTGTTGCCGGTCTTATGCTCACCACCGAAGCTGTGGTTTCCGATAAGCCGGAAGAAAAAGACAATGATGCCGCTGGCGGCGGCGCTCCCGATATGGGAGGCATGGGCGGAATGGGAGGCATGGGCGGCATGATGTAATGCGCTCACCCTTTCGCTGAACATTCAGATTTTTTATCTGAATTCGACTATAAAGCCCTGCAGCCGGTTCTACCGGATGCAGGGCTTTTTTTGTGTAAGGTATATAAGAAGCGGGGAGTGATAGATATCTTAAAATGCTCGTTGTTAAAATTATTTTAAAATCTTCAAGAAGCATTGTTAGGAATTGACATTGTAAACAAAGTATGTAAATTCGATGCGATAGGATTTGGTGGACTTATACTGAAGATGGTGTTAGGACAAATAGTGGTGTGTGTCCATCTAATCTATAAATGCAAACAAGGATAAACCGGAGAAACATATGATTACATGTACTATCCGTGCTGTGCTTTCCTGTATTCTTATTAGTATGGTACTTATGGGATTTTCAATAAAATCTCAAGCGGGTACTATATCAGGATACATCATTGATGGCGAAAGCGATCAATCACTCCCCGGCGCTACCGTAATGCTGGAAGAGCTGGGTTTGGGAACTGCAGCAGACGCAGATGGCTATTTTGAATTCACAGACGTACCCGAAGGAACCTATACTCTACATGTCAACTTTGTTGGCTTCTACGAAGAAACTCAGGAGGTTGAGGTAACCGAAGGTGAGGAGGTCTCGGTCAATATTAACTTATTCCCGGATCTTGTTGGCCTTGATGAATTAGTGGTGACCGGTGCGGCAATTGGAGCCCGTCAAAGGGAAATGGGAAGTAGTATTGCCTCGATCAATACAGCTGAAATTTCTGAACCGGTTCGAAATATTGATGAATTGCTGGCCGGAAGAACCTCCGGTATGACCGTAAATCCGGGTTCCGGCACGATGGGAGCGGGTGCTGCTATTAGATTGCGTGGAAATGTGAGTATGTCCCAAAGCAATCAACCCCTTATATATATTGATGGGGTTCGTCAGGGAGCAGATAGCTATCCATTAAACCGCTCCGATGGTGCTGATTTCTGGCAAAGCCCTCAATCTACAGCAAGTCCTTTAAATGACATCAGCCCCAACGATATAGAACGAATAGAGATTATTCGGGGGGCTTCTGCTACCACACTCTACGGATCTGAAGCTGCGGCCGGTGTGATTCAAATCTTTACCAAGCGGGGGCAGGAAGGAGCTCCGCGATGGACTTTTAATACCACCCAAAGGATACAATCAGTCCAGGAATTCGGCGGTTCTGATGTACGTCCCTACCTGGGTATGGAGCCCTATCTGAAAAATGCCTATGGACAGGAATACAGCCTGTCGGTCAGTGGCGGGCAGCAAGGAGTGGAATACTATCTGTCCGGCCTGTTTGATGATGGGGAGGGAGTGCATCCCAACGACCATGAGCGCCGATATGCGTTGCGGGCCAATCTGAGTGTCGATTTGCTGGACAATTTATCCGTTGATCTGAATACCTCATATAATAATCATGATATGACTATCACTCATGTAGGTAACAACCTTTATGGGTTACAGTTCAATGTATTCAGGCAACCTGCCGGTCCGGTTGGCTCAGATGATCCGGAGGTTATATATCAGCTTCTGGATGCCAAGGTATATCAGAACAACATACGTTTTAACACCGGATTGACACTTCGGTATAATCCCTCTGCAAATTTCAGTAACAGAGTGGTACTCGGTCTGGACCGCACCGAAAGTGATCAGATGCATGATACCCCATTTGGGTATATTCTGAAATCGGAAGGTAGTATCAGTCAGCAGAACTGGACCAACCAGGCCTATTCATTTGAGTATGTGGGTACATATACCCTTCAGCTTTCCGATAATTTCCAAACCCGGTTTAACTGGGGTGGGCAGAATATCACGACACAGGAAAACATGCTGGATGGATACGGGGAAGGTCTGCCCGGGCCCGGGGAGCATACGCTCAGCAGTACAGCTTCACGGCTGGTAAACAGTAGCGGAGCGCGTACTGTAGATGCCGGTATATTTGGTGAAACTACGTTTAATTACCTCGACCGCTACTATCTTACAGCCGGACTCCGGGTTGACGGAAACAGTACATTCGGTGAGGATATGGGATATCAACCTTATCCCAAAGTTAGTGCCTCGTATGTTATTTCGGAAGAAGACTTTTTCCCGGATGAGACCCTCGGGCACCTCAGGCTCAGGGCAGGTTTTGGAATGGCGGGCACTGCGCCTGGTCCGTTTGATGCCGTTCGAACCTGGAATCCACGGAGTTTCGAAGGGCAATCGGCATTCCTGCCGGCTAATGTCGGTAACCCCGATCTTGGCCCGGAGCGCTCACAGGAGCTGGAAGCAGGGTTCGAAAGCAGCATCCTGGATAATATGGTGAACATTGAATTTACCTATTACTATCAGGAAACAAGAGACGCGCTGTTTAATGTGACCCAGGTTCCGAGCCGGGGATTCACCGGGTCTCAGCTTGATAACATCGGCTCGCTGAAAAATGAAGGTATTGAGCTGGAGGTTGATGTCGATGTACTGCGTACTGAGCAATTCAGCTGGTTTGTAGGCGGAAGCCTGTCCACGAATAACAGTGAGATCCTGGATACCGGCGGAGAGACATTTTTCAGCTTTGTTGAAGGACACCCCGCACCGGTGCAGCGAGGTACCAAAGTGACTAATGCCGACGAATACGCTGATCCGGAATTTGAAACCGATGCTTTTTTCGGACCGATGATGCCAACCCATAGTATCGGATTCGGCACAGGCATTACCATCCCGTATGGTATTTCGCTGGATGCCACACTTGAATACCAGGGAGGCCACTTCATTACCCAGGATGCCCAATGGAACAATGTTGACCGGGGCAGCGGCGCCTCTGCCTGTGATGATGTTTATGCGCTCGTTCCACATGGCGAGTATTCCGACGATCATCCTAATCTTGGGCAGATTAACGCTCATGACCGTGCGCATTGCTACAGCGAAAATCTGGAAAGCGGGCTTTGGGTAGAACCTGCTGATAATCTCAAATTGCGAAATGTGACTTTGTCCATACCCATCGACACTTTTATGCCGGGTAATCTGGCCGGATCCCTCAGCTTTTCGGCAAGCAATATCCGGTTATGGACCCATGAGGATTTCACCTCTTTTGACCCCGAAATGATCTGGTCACGGGCCGGACTGACTGCTTTAACTACCGGTATTCCGGAGACAACCCCGGCACCGATGCGATTTACGGGTTCTTTAAGAGTCACTTTCTAATTTCGGAACTATGAGATATATCAACCAATTCAACAGTATTATGCGAAAT
>SLQI01000042.1 GCA_007131535.1 Balneolales bacterium
CCTCAAACTCCCCGACCTCGATCCTGGAAACCGGGACGATATTTTCCCCCGGGAACTCAAAGTAGGCACCGACCGGCGCATCACTTTCTAAAATAGCGGGGCCGAGTGATTCAAATGAAAACCGATATGCCTCGCCCGGTTCCAGTGGTGTAAACTCATCAGCCGGCTCAAGCTTGTAGAACGACCCGTTGATATGGGTGAGCTCTACCTCCGAAGGAATGGTTCCCACATCGATCATTCGCATCAGATTGAACCAGAGTTTCCAATCCCCGGCCAGTGTTTGTTCACTTTCATTATGGAAGGTCAGGGTTGATTCAAACCGGCCATCCATATTCCGATCAACATTCCATGACAGGTAAAAATCATTTTCGTCCGGTGAGAATTCACATCCAACCATAAACCAGACAGCAATCAACATTAATGAGAACCAGTTCCGTAGCATTATACTCCGTAGTTAGTGCCTTTAAGAAAAGCGGTAGTGTCGTAAGAAAACACTATGCGGTTTTACTAAAAATCCAATATAATGAATAGGGCAGGATTTAATGAATCTCAAGCAAAACTCGGTATCTTAACCATCGCTGCTGATATTTAACAACATTTTGACCAAACCGGTATCACCTTCCTTATTTCCTTGATGTCGAAATCCTTGTCATCATCATACACGAAACCGAAGTGTTTCGGGCATATTTCAGAACTTAAAAACCCGACAAGGCAGAGCTGGGTGAAAAATTGACTTTAAAAAAGTTTGTTGGTTTACCATACTCCATGATACTATTTCGAAAACTATCCATAACGGGCTTAGTTGTCGGCACTTTTTTTACGGCGCTTTCACTTACCCCTTCACTGTTGCCGAGGGAAGATGTCCTTCAGGGCATAACTACCGGACTATCCTTTACTGTCGGCTATGCACTTGGTGTGCTTATAATCTGGCTTTGGCATTTTTTCGAGCTACCGGATATCAGCCCCCGTATTCTGAAGTATCTGAAATATACTACAATCGGCATTTGTATTATTACGATGATACTCTTCCTCTGGCAGGCTGTAGGCTGGCAGAATTCACTCAGAGCATTAATGGATATTGAGGAGACGGCCAGTATCCGTCCGGTTTTAATCACTATAGTGGCCGGAGTTATTTTTCTGACCCTGCTGGGGTTTGCCCGGCTGTTTCACCTTACGTTCCGCACGATCACACTCCGGTTACAACAGTACGTTCCCCCGAGAGTCTCCATCGTTTCCGGTTTGCTCGCATCATTTTTTATTTTCTGGGCTATCATAGACGGCGTATTTTTTACCGCCGTTCTGCGCACTGCCGACTCCACTTATCACTATATCGACAGCCGAACCCACCCGGAGTTTGAACAGCCGTACGACTCACTACGCTCCGGAAGTGAGCAATCGCTGGTTCTATGGGAAGATATGGGTATGCGGGGCCGCCAGTACCTGAATAGCGGACCCACCAGGGAAGACATCAAGGTATTTACCGACCAACCCGTGAAGTCACCCATCCGGGTGTATGCAGGTATTCAATCCGAAGAATCGCTTGAAGCCCGGGCTGAGCTGGCTTTGGCTGAGCTAAAACGGGTAAACGCTTTTGACCGTTCGGTTTTACTGCTGATCACCCCCACCGGTTCAGGCTGGGTGGATCCCAAAGCCATTGATCCTCTTGAATACTTGTTTCGGGGTGATATCGCCAGTGTGGCGGTACAATATTCCTACCTGCCCAGTTTCCTGACTATCGCATTCGAAAACGAGTTCGGCACCGAACTGTCCCGAATATTGTTTCGCAAAATTTACGACTATTGGTCTGATCTTCCCGAAAACGAACGGCCCTATTTATATCTTCACGGCCTCAGTCTCGGGGCTCAGATCTCAGACCGCTCATTTGACCTGTTTGATATCATAGAAGATCCCTTTAATGGGGTGCTTTGGAGCGGCCCGCCCTTCAGGATGTCTACCTGGCAGAGAGTCACGGAACAACGCGACCCCCGCTCCCCGGCCTGGCTGCCGAAATTCCGGGATGGGGAGGTAGTCCGCTTTGCTAATCAGGACGGAGGCCTTAAGAATGCGGCTTCCGAATGGGGTGATTTCCGTATCGCATTTTTGCAATATGCCAGCGACCCGGTCACCTTTTTTGATCCACGTTACGCAACCCGTCAGCCCGAATGGCTTCAATCTCCGCGTGGGCCGGATGTTACAGAATATTTACGCTGGTATCCCTTTGTAACCATGCTGCAGCTCTTCACGGATATGTCTGCCGGAACCGCTCCGGACGGATATGGGCATCAGTATGCCGCCGAACATTATTTCGACTCCTGGCTGGCTCTTACTGAACCCTCGGGCTGGAGCGACGATGAGCTTTCAAACCTGCGACAGATGTTAAAATCCATTGAGGAATGGTAGCATCATACCTGCTGATTAGTGTCTGTAAGAAAACGCCAATTTCGGCATTCTACTCGTTCAAAAATGCTCATGTACGGGCTGTACACTGCGCTTTTTGGGAGCTTCGCACGCATTGATCCTGGCGATTTCTTACGACACTATAACTTTACTTACAGACACTATTTAACGCTCTGAAACCGCTCCGTCCTGATCTGAAATAATAACTTCAACCCGGCGGTTTTGCTGTCGCCCGGCCGAGGTCTCATTACTTGCCACCGGATGCGCCATTCCCAGTCCTTTGGTTTCAATCCGATCGGAAGCAATGCCCTGGTTTAAAAGTTCCTGCTTTACGGCATCCGCCCGCTTTTCGGAAAGATCCAGGTTGTACTGCTCTGACCCTATGTTATCGGTGTGCCCTTCGATGAGTACATTTCGTTCCGGGTATTCATCGAGGAAACCGGCAAGCTCCGCAACCGTCCGTACACCGCCGGATCTCAGAGTAGCCTCATCAAAATCAAACAGCACATCCCCGAGAGTCAAAACCAGTCCGCGTTGCGTTTGTCGGGCTTCAAGTTCATCCACTTTCCTGGCCAGCTCTTCCGCCTCTCTTCGAGCCTGTTCGGCGGCCTCGCGCTCACGCTGTGCTTCTTCCAGCGCTTGTTGTGCGCGGTTTTCTGCGAGCTGAGCCTCGGTGTGGCGAATATCCAGCAGCACTTGCTGACGTTCCGGCTCCGCCCGCTCAATTTCATTTTGGGCGGCATTGAGGTTAGCCGTTTCCCGGGCTATAGCCGTCTTTTGCAGCGTCAGATAAGCCTGATGCTCAATTCTTACCTTATCCGCCTCTTCTTCCCACAACTCAAATCCCAGTTCAAGGGACTCCTCGGCTTCTTTAAGAGCCACAGGCGCAAATTGAACTATCGCTGTATCTGCTTCCGCCGCCGAGTATTCACTTTTTGCTTCTTCCAACAGGGGATTATCAGCCGGTGGTCCACCACATGCAGCAAGAAACAGTATTGCCGAAATAACAGGCAGGAGTAACCATGATTTCATGAACAAGCCCTCCTAATTCGTGTTTTGCAGTCGATTGCGATTTATCTCTTCTTCCAGAATCCGGATGCTTTCCCTCAACTCAGTGACCGCCATTCGGGCTTTCCCGGAAAGGGTTTTGATATGTGCCAGCTCCGCATCAACAAGGGCCTGTTCAACATATATTTGAGCTTTCTCGTAATCCTCTTCTTCGACCGCGCTCCGGGCTGTATCAAGTTTGCGCCTTGCTTCGCGGATTTCGAGAGGTGCGTAGTCTTTAGCTCCAACCTGTTCAGCCTGTTGGATCGCTATATCAGCCTCGGCAAGCTTTTCAACAGGAAAGTTTGTACTCCCGCACGCTGCCGTTAATCCTGCGACAACCCATATTAATGGGATCGCAAAATTGCGTATGTTCATAACTCAAGGGGTTTTTAAAGTTTTAGGTTAGTCGAATGAATGGATAAATATGTGAGCCTCTGATTTCACACAGCTTCACTACCTTCGTTACAATGGAAAAATCAGGTATAACTACTCCTGAATTAAAAAATATGCCACTTACCTTAAACCCGGTGTTGCCAAGTCTTCTTCACAAAATTGTAAGCCATTGGCAGCTAATCATCCTGCCTGCACAGGCCAATCAAAAATCTGATCTCGTTGATCTGCTATCGTTAATCCGCCAAAAACCAGCATAGATGCCTGAGGGGAGTCAACAACTCTGATCAAAACGCAAATATCGAAACAAGGCCGGCGGATTGCAGATTAGTGACATGTGATTTGTGATGGGTCGGAAAATCAAAAATCTGATCTCGTTAATCTGCTATCGTTAATCCGCCAAAAACCAGCATAGACGCCTGAGGGGAGTCAACAACTCTGATCAAAACGCAAATATCGAAACAAGGCCGGCGGATTGCAGATTTGTGATATGTGATTTATGATGGTCCGGTCATTGTCTTCAAGATGGAACGAAAACCACTTAGACACAACTTATTCAACTGCAGCCGTAAATAACCTATGTAGCTTTTATGTCTGACTCACCTTTTTCAGATCACCATTTTATTGTGACCGGCGGAACCGGCGGGTTGGGGCGAGCCGTGATTAAACTTCTGCTGGATCGGGGAGCAACATGCACTATTCCTTGTCTGGATGAGGAAGAAGTGGCGGATTTCCCGTACACCAGCCATAACAAGATCAAAATTGTAACCGATGTTGATCTTACTGATGGCGCGCAAAGTGAGCAGTTTTTCAAAACGGCCTCCAACCAACAGCCGATCCGGGCATCGTTGCACCTGGCCGGCGGTTTTGGAATGGGATCCATTGAAAAAGTGGATACCGATGATTTTCTCAAAATGCTTCACATCAATACGGTCACTTGTTTCAATAGCTGCAAATATGCCATTGAGGTGTTTCGTATGCAAAAAAGCGAAGGCAGGATAGTTAATGTGGCCGCAAGGCCTGCCGAATTTCCACGTCAAGGAAGCAACCTGAGCGCCTACGCTGCAAGCAAAACGGGTGTAGCCGCATTAACCCAATCCCTCGCACAGGAAGTCCATGACGATGATATTCTGATCAATGCCGTTTCTCCCTCCATCATTGATACGCCGGCTAACCGATCGGCCATGCCCAAAGCTGACCATAACAAATGGCCCAAACCGGAAGAAATCGCTGAAACCATACTTTATTTAGCCTCCCCGGCCAATACCCTTACCCACGGAGCGATTGTACCGGTATACGGCAAGAGCTAAAAAACACACTGCCGGCTGTCGGAGGAAGGAAACCAATGCCACCAGCTCCACAACCCGATAACTAAACCAATCCCCCAACAGCAATCCTACGGCTGTCGGCTTCAAACCACCGGCAACTTCGGCAACCACAGGCTATCAAGTCAGCTGTTATGGAAGCAATGGATACAACCGGTCAGCCCGGCCTTGAGCCTGGAAAAACTTTTTGCAACTGCTTTCCCGGGCCGGACAGACCGGGAGGCGCCACCGCCGGCTGTCGGAGGAAGGAAACCAATGCCACCAGCTCCACAACCCGATAACTAAACCAATCCCCCAACAGCAATCCTACGGCTGTCGGCTTCAAACCACCGGCAACTTCG
>SLQI01000139.1 GCA_007131535.1 Balneolales bacterium
AAGACACCTTTTCGGGTTCTCTGAGCACGGGGTTGATGTACGAAAATGAAGTTTGGCTTAGTGAGGATGAAGAGCAGCGGGAGACTCATGATTTAATCAAATCCACCACCTCGATAAATTTTAGGGAACGGATTGCCGAAAGGGTAGATCTGGTTTTATTTGGCTACTATCAGGCCCGGCCGGATCAATTTTTCGAGCCACGAATTACACTGGACAGTCAGCTGCAGGTAGAGTTGTATGAAAATATCAGACTGGCCGTTCAGTGGGTCAGCACTTATGACGCTGCCCCGATTCTCGATGCGCCGGATTGGACATATCAGCTTACAAATAATATCATCATCAGTTTATGAGCTGTAATGCGTTATATGCGCAAAACCATGTTTCTCTTTTTACAGCAGCTGTCGGAAGGATGACATATGATGATTAATTTAAAAATCATATTCACCTGTGAATGATAATCCGGGATCAGCTTCGTTAGCGTGCCGTGTTGACATATATAATTTTCAAAATACGTTTGAATGATTGGTAGCAAAATGAAATTCATTATCCTGAAATTCGCTTTTTTATTTTTGGTTTCCGGCTGTGCCGACGGTGACTCCATCGGCACAGATTCGGCACAGGCCGGTGTAAACGCAGATGGATACGATGATCCGCAGGAACAGCGCGATCAGCTTTGGAACTCGATGGAAGAGGCACAGGAAAAAGCAGCTGAAAATGACAAATGGGTGCTCATTGATATTTACACCGATTGGTGCGCCTATTGCCGCCAGATGTATAATGAGACGTATACCAATCAGAAAGTTATCGATATGCTCAATGAGTATTTTTACGTGACCAGAGTGAATGCGGAGTCAGATGAATTAGTTACATTCAACGGTGATGAGTTGAGTATGGAGCGATTGGCAGCAGAGTTCGGTGTCACCTCTTATCCAACCACCGTCATTGTTCAACCAGACGGAGAGCCGTTTGCGATACAGCCCGGTTTTATTCAAGCTGATCAATTTGCCGATATATTAACCTATGTGGGCACCGGCGCCTACGAAGAAGTTTCGTTCGATCAGTACATATCCGATTAATCAACCATTAGATTTTAAAGAATATATTTAAAATGCACAGGTGTAGTTCCATTTCGACCAGGCTTGTACCATTAATCACGCTTTTTGCTGCAGTCCTGATGGCAGCGGTCGTTTATAATCCGACCTATTCTCAGGCACAGCAAAGTTTTACTACCGGTGGTGCAGGTGGTATGTCAAGTGCTGATAAAGTAGAAACGGAGACAAAGTTTTCCCTTGATAAAGTTCCTCAGGGAGAAGAGTTCCGGATTGCTCTGATCATGGATATTGAGGAAGGGTGGCACATCAATGCCCATGAGCCCACTCTCCGATATTTGATCGGAACAGAGCTAACGCTCCGGGAGAATGAAGAATTCTCCATCACCGACATTTCTTATCCGGAGCCGAAGGAATATGAGTTTGCCTTTGCAGGGGGGGAAGCGCTGCTGGTTTATGAGGGAACATCATCCATTTTTCTGACAGTGCAGGCATCCGAAGATGCTGAGCCGGGACGCCATTTGCTTGAAGGCGATCTGACTGTTCAGGCCTGTGATGATGAAACCTGTCTTGCGCCAACTGATATCAGTATCCGCTTTGATTTTGAGGTTGCCGAAGCCGGCACAGAAGTCACCGGCATCAACCAGGATCTTTTCAGTGATTATGACCCCTCCGCCGGACCGGCACTTGGAGAGCTGCGCTCAATTGAAGGAGAAGGGGATGTAAATCAAATTGCCTCTATAATTGAAGACCGCGGGTTGATCCTCGCGTTCGGAGCAATTTTTCTGATCGGTCTCGCGCTTAATCTCACTCCCTGTGTGTATCCGATGCTTTCGGTGACTGTTTCCATTTTCGGAGCGCAGACGGATCAGCGTACGGGTGTGATTTTTAGTAAAGCGTTGACCTATGTGCTGGGGATTGCCACGATGTACAGCGTGCTCGGCGTTGCAGCTGCGTTTACCGGGGGATTGTTCGGAGCATGGCTGCAGAGTCCGATTGTACTGGCAACTATAGGTATTCTGTTTTTTCTGTTGGCCCTCAGCATGTTCGGATTGTACGAATTGCAACCGCCATACTGGTTAACCTCTAAACTCGGTGCCGGGCAATCTACCGGATTCATCGGAACCTACTTTTCCGGGTTAGTGGTAGGGGTGTTTGCGGCCCCGTGCATTGGCCCGCCGATCATTGCGCTTTTGACTTTTGTGGGCACGCAGGGAGATCCCATGTTCGGGTTCATGTCATTTTTTGTGCTCTCACTCGGACTCGGACTGCCTTATCTCATCCTGGGTACATTTACCGGTTTGATGCAGAATCTGCCCAAATCCGGAGAGTGGATGAACTGGGTAAAGAAAGTATTCGGTATTGTACTGATTGCTCTGGCCGTATTTTACGTCGGGTTGGCATTCTTTCCGCAGTACAATCTGCATATCCTTGCCGCGACGCTGATCATCGGAGGTATTTACCTTGGTTTTATTGAACGCACCGGCTCGGAGAAAAAAGTATTCCCCTGGGTGAAGCGGGCCGTGGGTACGGCCGGCGTAGTTGTGGGTGCTTTGTTTATCATGAACCTGCAGCAGGAGGGAATCCAATGGGAAGATTACGCTGAGGATAAAGTGGATCAGGCCAGAGAAGAGGGCAAGACGGTGGTTATGGATTTTTATGCGGACTGGTGCATCCCGTGCCTGGAGCTGGAACGGGTCACCTTTACCGACAATCAGGTAATTGATGCAACCGAGGATATGGTCCGGTTGAAAGTAGATCTTACCAACTTCGATTCACCCGAAGCGGAAGAACTGCGCCGCCGATATGAAATTGCCGGAGTACCCACAATCGTGTTTCTGGGACCCGATGGCGAAGAAGTTGAGGAAGCCCGGGTAGTCGGGTTTCTGAATCCGGAGCAATTCATGCAGCGCATTGAAAAAGTTAACAGCCAATACGCCGAATTGCAGGATTAGTTTTTTTCTTCACCTGAACAAAACGGGGTTTCATACAACATCACCTTCCGGGTTTACTCAAAAGGATGCATTCCGGATGGAATGGTCCCTGCAGTAACCTTGGAAGGTGTTTTATTAGTCTACACTTTCGTTCGCCTCTCGTTTTTAATTCAGATAAGTTGAATATTTGATTTTAACAATCACTGAGACAGAATGTGCCATACCTTTTCAATAGCCGAATTGGCGCACCATTATCGTACACAAGTTGTGGATAACTTTTCAGGTCATAATCAGCAACATTGATTAAATTTCGGCAGTCGGTTTCTTCGTTAAAATAAGATTAAGCTCATCATTCGTATGTGTACGTTCTCCCATCTTCATTGCCACAGCCAATACAGTCTTTTGGACGGTGCCGCCGCCGTCGATAAAATGGTCGCCAAAGCTGCTGAGTATCAAATGCCCGGTTTGGCGATCACCGACCACGGGAATATGTTCGGGGTGCCCAATTTTGTGAATACCGCAAAAAAAGCCGGAGTTAAGCCGATCATAGGGTGTGAGTTTTATGTCACCCCATCGCGGATGACCGAGAAGGATACCAAAGAGCGCTACCATCAGGTATTGCTGGCCAAAAATATGACCGGCTACCACAACCTGGCCAAATTAACTTCATTAGGATACGTGCAGGGGTTGTACTACAAACCCCGTATCGACCGGGAATTCCTGGCTGAGCACAGTGAAGGGTTGATCGCCACTACGTGTTGCATACAGAGTGAGATCAACCAAAAACTTCTTAAAGAAGGGGAGGAATCCGCCGAAAAACTATTCAAGTGGTATCTTGATTTGTTCGGAGAGGACTACTACATCGAGTTGCAGCGGCATGGCCTGGCTGATCAGGATAAATGCAATGAGGTGCTGATCCGGTGGAGTAAGAAATATGGGGTCAAGATGATCTGCACCAACGATTCCCATTATGTGGATCAGCGCGATTCAGAAGCTCATGATATTCTGCTCGCTCTGCAAACCAATGCAGAGTTGTCGGATCCCAACCGGTTCCGGTTTACGGATGATCAGAATCAACTCAATAAAGAATTTTACATCAAACCGCCTTATGAGATGGCGGATTTGTTTTCAGATGTACCGGAATCGCTCGATAACACCAATGAGATTGTAGATAAGGTTGATGATCTGGATTTGAGTTCCGAGTTGCTGCTGCCCCATATCAAAGTGCCGGAGCAATTCAAGACGATGGATGAATATCTGAGAGATGAAACCTACAAAGGCGCCCGGCAAAAATACGGAGAAATCAGTACCGATCTGCAACAGCGAATTGACCGCGAATTGCAGATTATCAAGGATATGGGGTTTGCCGGCTACTTTCTGATTGTACAGGGATTCACCAGTGAAGCTCGCAGGCGCGGAGTCTACGTCGGCCCGGGAAGGGGATCAGCCGCCGGTAGTGTGGTGGCTTACTGCATCGGGATCATCAATATAGATCCGATGAAATACGATCTGCTTTTTGAGCGGTTTCTGAATCCGGAGCGAGTCAGTCCGCCCGATATCGATATCGACTTTGACGATTCCGGCAGGCAGCAGGTTATCGATTATGTTGTGGAAAAATACGGCCGGGATAACGTAGCCCAGATTGTCACTTATGGTACGATGAAGGCCAAAACAGCCATTCGGGATGTAGGCCGGGTTTTAGGAGTGCCTCTGGCAGAAGTAAATCGGATTGCCAAACTTTTTCCGGAAAAGCCGGGGCTGGATACGTTCAAGAAAGTTATCAATCCCGAAGAAAATCCGGATACGGCGGATCAGATCAAAGAACTGTTTGAAAGCGAAGATCCTCAGGTTCGCAAGATGATGGAATTTGCCAAAGTCCTGGAAGGGTGTCCGAGGCAAACCGGAATTCATGCGGCCGGAGTTATTATTGCACCCGGCAAAGTCTACGATTATGTACCGGTGGCGCTTTCTAAGGAAAAAGATGTGGTCACCCAGTACGACGGTCCGGCAGCCGAAGATTGCGGATTGCTGAAAATGGACTTTTTGGGGCTTAAAACGCTGTCAATTCTCAAGACGGCCATTCAGCAGGTCGAGGAAAATCACGGCATCACTTACAATCTCGATGATATACCTCTGGATGATAAAAAAACCTATGAGCTGTATCAGCGCGGGGATACCGTGGGCACCTTCCAGTTTGAGTCCGATGGTATGCGGAAATATCTCAAAGAGTTAAAACCGACGACCCTTGAGGATTTAATTGCCATGAATGCCTTGTACCGTCCGGGCCCGATGCAGTTTATTCCGCAGTTTATTGCGCGGAAACACGGAAAGGAAGAGGTGCAATATCCGCATGAGAGTCTGGAAGATATTCTGAAGCCAACCTTCGGGATTATGGTGTATCAGGAGCAGATTATGCAGACGGCCCAGATCATCGGCAACTTTACGCTGGGCAAAGCGGATATCCTCCGCCGTGCGATGGGTAAGAAAAAAATGGATGTG